>JAJDEI010000294.1 GCA_029259845.1 Planctomycetaceae bacterium
TCACGTGATGGTCCGACGTGCGATTGCCGTGGTCCCCTGGCGAGGCCGGCCCCCCCTGCGGGCCATGCCCGATGGAACACACGCACTCAAAAAACGTACAAGATGTGCCTAAACCAAAGGCCGAGGCTCCCGTGAAGACGCCTCGCCCCCCCATCTGGTGCCGACACTCAGGGGCCGAGTTTCCGGAGAGACTCTCAGTGCGGCCCCGATTTTTCTCGGTCGTGGTGGCTGTGGTCCGGGCTTCCAGCGCCAACCGCCTGCGGGAGGGGGCCCGACTTGCGCTGCCGGGGGCCTTCGGGATCACGAAGGCTTGCTGAGCGGCTCCACGCAGACTCAGCGGGTTGTCTCGAACAACCATGAGGTCGCCCGCCGCCATCGGGAACCTGCCCCAGAAAGTGAAGCAAGCCCCTCGGGGCACTCCGTCAGGATCATTCCTCCTTGTCAGAGCTGATCCGTCGTCAAAGCCAATCCGTCACCGAGAGTACGCCCTGAATTGACGGGTCAAATCCAACTTTTGCACGGGGTTGCAGCGACCAATCGCCGTCGGTATCCTCGAAAGTCGCACCGGGGTTCCGGAATCGCCGCCGGTCGCCCGTTGCCAATCCGCATCGCGCGAACCCTTTCCGACTCGATTTAGATTGACCGCCTTGAGAGCGTTGCGCGCGATGACCGTCAACTTTTCGATTATGCTAACGGTCTTGGCGATCGCGGCTCAGTCAGTCAGTGGTCAAGTCGCACCCGTTGCCAGCACCGAACAAAACGTCGACGAGTCCGTCGCGGACGGGGGCGTTCGGTTCTCGTTGGACGTCGACTCGCCTTTCGGTCTGTACACCTTTGTTCCCGGGCAATGGGGCGAGCTGCATGTCCGTCTCGAAAATGGAGGAGACGCCGCTCGGGATCTGCTGTGCACGTCCTATTTTGCAGGCCAACCGACACTGCAATTCGGCCGCCATGTATGGGTGCCGCCCCGGTCGCGTCTGAGCCTTTCCCATCCCGTTCGCCTCCCCGCAGCCGACGAGTTCGAGGGCAACCGGGCTCTCGTTCATTCGCTGGTGATCGAAGGCTCTTCGGAGAACGAAGTCCTCATTAAGAGCGACTCGGGCCAACTCCGATACGATCGATCGTTTCTGGTCGCTCCCAGTGATCGTCACAGTGCCATTGTCGCCGGATGGAATTCCGACGGCGCCGTGCCGCAGGACGTCTTTGATCTCCTGATTGCCAGCCGCATCAACCAGGGATTGAACGAAAAAGTCACGGTTTTAGGGGGCCACTTTCTCCCGGCCGACGAGACCAGCCTGAGCTATCTGGACCACATCATTATTGCGGAGCAACGGCTCGCTGATGACCTGGCGGCACTTAGTGCGGTGCGGCGGTGGCTGCATGCGGGAGGGCGGTTGTGGATCATGCTCGACCGCACCGATCCGATCATCCTGGAACGGCTGTTCGGGGACGAGTTCCGGGGTTACGTCGTCGACCGCGTCGGACTAACGTCCGTCCGGATTGACGTCGCCGCTTCTCACTTGGTCCCGGATGCCGGGCCGCGCGAGCCGGTTCATTATGAAAACCCCGTGGAGTTGGCCCGGCTGGTCGCCTCCGGCATGGAGGTCCGGAATACCGTGAACGGTTGGCCGGCCGCACTGAGCATGGACTATGGGCAAGGGCGTGTTTTGATCACGACGCTCGGACCGCGAGGCTGGATGAAATCGGCCGCTTCCTTCAACGACGGCACTTCGGAGGTCCCGCCGGCTGAGCCAAGTTCGGAGTTCACGGTCCTTTCCCCGATGGAAGAGCTTGCCGCATATCTCCTTGCGAAGCGTGAACCGGTCCCGATTCGGCAAAGTGATCTCGAATCCATTGCCCAGGAATACGTCGCTTACGAGGTGCCTACATTTGGACTGATTGCCGGTGCGATGGGTTTGTTCCTGGCGTTGCTGGCCGCGATCGGAGTCTGGCTGTGGAACAGGAAGCGTCTGGAGTACTTCGGTTGGAGCGGATCGCTGCTGGCCGTCCTGTTCGGCATGCTGCTCATCGGCCGGGGGCTGACGAATCGTTACCGAGTTCCCGCGACGATGGCGAGTGAGCAACTCGCGCAAGCGATCAGCGGCACCGACGATGTGCGAACCTATGGAGTCACCGCCGTCTACCGGCCCGAGGGGAGTGAGTCACCGATTCGGACGTCCCAAGGTGGCGAACTCTGGCCCGACATGACCGGGATCGGAGGCTCGACCCGGCGGATGGTGACGACGGACCTGGATACCTATCACTGGGAAGGTCTTCCGCAACCGGCCGGTCTACGAATCTATCCTCATGTGTCGTCCCGGTCTTTTTCGGATCGGATTGCGGCACGGGCCACGATCAACGACCGAGGCGTCGTGGGCCAGTTCTCCGGCCTGGCTTCTGCCGGCGAGAACGCGATTCTGGCGACGCGCCAGGGGCGGGTTGACGTAACAATCGAGGGTGGCGGCCAGTTTCGGGCCGATGCGGATGATGTGCTCGAAGCGGATCAGTACATGGATGCGGCATTCCTCGGAGATGTCGAGGACCGACGGCGTCGGATCCTGCAAGTGCTGTTCGAGAATCGGAACTGGACGAATACGCTCGAGCGGCCCCTGTTCATGACGTGGGTGAATGATTGGGACCAGGGATTCGATTTCGGCGAAGGGCTGAATCGTGAGGGGGACACGCTATTGGCGGTGCCGCTTGAAATCAGCCGCCCGCCTGCCGGAACGGAGATGGTGATTCCGTCGCCGCTGATCAGTTTTCGCAGTTGCCCTCCCCCGGACGGGTCGACTTCTTCCGGGTTTTGGGATGATACCAGCAGAGAATGGCAGGAGCGGTCCCGTCCGAGTACCACGTGGTTGAGTTTTCAGGTTCCTCGTGGGCTCCTCCCGTCGAAGGGGACGAAGGCGCGCCTCGATGTTGACGTGTCCGGTCTCATGGGACGGCTTGAAATCCTGGGCGTCAGAAACGGGGAGGTGGTCAGTCTCCAGTCGGTGACTGGTCCCGTGGGCTCCTTGTCGTTTGAGATCGACGACCCCGATGTTCTGACGGTCTCGGATCAGGGCGATCTGACTTTGGGAATCCGTGCGGGAGTACCGGCGCAGGCGGGGGGCGATGATTCCAGATCCGCACAGGCATCGGCGGGGACCAACCTGGCGACTCCTGTCAACTACTGGAGGATCGAGTCCTTGTCGATGCAACTGTGGGCACAATCCGAGGGATTGACGGAATAGGACGAACGAATGAAAAAGAAGGCCCCGCCGGTCGGCTCCAAGATTCAACCGGTGCTCCGCCTGGAGCATCTGACGAAGCGCTACGGATCCTTCACGGCACTGAATAATCTGACGTTGTCCCTGAACGCGGGCCAGATTCTCGGTCTGATCGGCCCCAACGGTGCCGGGAAAACGACGACGATCAAAATCCTCGTCGGGTTGATCCGCCCCACCTCCGGCAAGGCGACCATTGCCGGCGTCGACTGCGTGCGCGAGTCGCAGCAGATCAAGCGGCTCGTGGGGTACATGCCGGACAAATTCGGCGTGTACGATAACATGCGTGTTCGGGAGTATCTGGATTTCTTCGGTGCGGCATTCGGTATGCAGCGGGACCGGCGGACGAAACGGATCGACGACGTCATGGAGCTGACGGGCACGGAATACATGAAAGACCGGTTCGTGGAGAGCCTCAGCCATGGCATGCAGCAGCGTGTCGGTTTAGCTCGAACGCTCTTGCATGACCCGAAGGTTTTGATTCTTGACGAACCGGTCAACGGACTCGATCCGCAAGCGCGGATCGAAATGCGTGACCTGCTGATCGAGTTGGCCAGGCAGGGAAAAACGCTTCTGGTCACCAGCCATATTCTTCCGGAGCTGGCGAGAATCTGCCATCAGGTCGCGATTCTGACGAACGGCACGCTGCGGGCGATGGGAACGGTTGACGAGATCGGACGGCAGGTCAACCACCGACGCACCATTGAGGCTCAGCTTGTCTCCGCCGACCAGGTTCCCGCCGCGGCCAAAATTATCCGCAAGTGCATCGAATCGAAGGCCGATGTCGTGGAAGCACCAGCCGAAGCGACCGTGCGATTCCGCTCGGCATTGCATGAATCCGAAATGAGCGACGTGCTGGCGCATCTCATGCAGGCCGGCATTCGAGTCACGCAGTTTCGCGAAGTTCAAACGGACCTGGAAGAGACCTTTATGTCGTTTGCGCGGCATCAGGGAGCCGCCGCGGAAAAAAAACAGGCCGTCGCCGGAGCAAAGTCCCATGCTTAGCGCATTGCTGCGGCGAGAGCTGCTGACGCCGCTGCGCCGCCGGCGGATGGCCGTGTTTCAAATCGGCTTGGCGACGTTGTTCGGCCTGTTGGTCGTCATTCGCTGGCCGACCGGCGGCCAAGTCGCCCTCAGCGGGGCCCGGTCCCAGCAAATCTTCCAGTTGTTCAGCTACGGGCTGATGGCCACGCTCCTGTTGCTGCTGCCGGTCTTTCCGGCAACGAGCATTGTCAGCGAGAAAAAGAGCGGCACGTTGGCCTTGCTGTTGAACTCACCGTTAGGCCCTTTGCGGATCTTCACGGCAAAACTCCTGGCCGTGCTGTCCATGGCGGGAATGATTTTGGCGATGAGCCTTCCGGCAGCAGCCGCTTGCTATTGCATGGGGGGGCTGTCGCTCTACGGAGACATGCTGAAAGTCTATCAACTGCTGGCCCTGGTCGCCTTGCAGTACGCCGCCATCGGGTTGCTGGTCAGCAGTTATGCGCAGTCCGTCGATTCGGCGGTCCGGATGACGTATGGAATCGTCCTGTCAACCAGTCTCTTGACCCTGGGGCCGTCTTACTTTTTTCAGGGGACCGGAGGGACGCTGGCCACACTGGGCGAGGCGCTGCGAGCCCTGTCGCCGTTGTCCTCCCTGCCGGGAGCCGGAAGCATGGGCGGCCAGGGGTTGATGGCCAAAACCGATGCGCAAGGACGGTTCCTGGCCTGGTCACTCGCCTGCACGGTCCTCGCGTCAGTCTGGACCGTCCGTCGCTTGAATCACAAGCTGTTCGACCAATCGAGGTCGGCAGGAACCATGAGTGACGATCTCTCGTTGCCCGCCCAACTGTTTCGGCGACTGTTTTTCCTGGTCGATCCGCAGAAACGGTCTATGGGGATCCCCAACTTTGTCAATCCCGTGATGGCCAAGGAGTTCCGCTGCCGGCGGTTCGGACGGCTCCATTGGTTGTTGAGGCTGGTCGCCGTGTGTGCCGTGCTCTCATTGGGGCTCACATACGCGACGACCGCCGGCACGTTCGATTGGGGTGTCGAGATGATCGGCGGCATCATGGTCGTGATGCAGGTCGCGTTGATCGTTCTGATCGCGCCCAGCCTGTCCGCCGGGTTGATCAGCACCGAGCGCGAACTCGGGGGGTGGCAGTTGCTGCAAACGACCCCCCTCTCCGTGAGTCGCATCATCGGGGGAAAGCTGCTCAGCGCACTGTTGCCGTTGATGCTCGTCCTGTGCGCGACGATGCCCGGCTATCTGGTGATGGCGTATATCGATCCGGGGATGTGGCTGCAGGTCCAGCGCGTCCTCATCTGCCTGGCATTGACGGCGCTGTTCTCGATGTTCTGCAGCGCGGCTGTTGGTTGCCTGTCTGCTCGCACGGCTGCCGCCACGGCCAGCGCCTACGGAGTCCTGCTTGCCATTAGCGGCCTGCCGCTGTTGATCTGGATGGGACGGGACGCGCCGTTTGGGCATGATGCGGTGGAAGCGTCGTTGTCTTTCAGTTCCATCGCCGCTGCGTTTTCCGTGATTCGGATGCCGGGCTTTCAGCATTACAACCTCATCCCCGCCAACTGGTGGTTCTTGGGAATCGGTTCAGCGGCCTCGTTGATTCTTCTGCTTGCCCGAACGTATCGCCTCTCCAGGCCTCAATGAAATGCCTGGATCGAGACCTTTTCTGATGGTGGGAGACTCTTTGCTTCTGGTGGGAGACTGTCGAGCCGTTCGCCACGTTTCCCGTTTCCCTGTGCGGGCTGCCGTCAGTTGGGTTCATGGAGGACGATGGGAGCTTGTTGGCGGATTCCAATCCGCAGCTCCGCGTCCGGGACATGGTCCGGAACGTCATTCACGCAATAAAGTCGCCTTGGCTGGCAGCACGCAAGCGTTCCGAACCGGGCACGCAGCTGACGCCCAGCGGATACGATACGGTCGCACGGAGTGTTCCCGATGAGACGGGAAACGAGTGACCGCCGCCCGAACCAGTTGCAGCCGGGGAGATCGCCGCGTTTCTCGAAACCGGCTCCCGAACACCGGCATTCCCGGAAGAATCCGGTTTCCGTTGAACTTCCGAAAAGTTCGGAATTTGCGACCCAGTAGGGTTGCATTCTGCCGGGCATTTTGTATGTTACATTTAGTCTACCTACCGGTTGGTCGGTAAGCTTGCGTCGTTTCCAAGATTCTCTTCGCCGCCCACATCATCGCCGGGGCCGGCGAGGGAACCGCTCAGGTTTCAAATCAATTCACATAAGTACTCGGGGTCGCACGGCTCCAGGTTTCACTTTGACGTTTTCTTTTCTGAAAGGGAGGGGTTATGGCAACCACCACAAGCGGGAAGTCTCGGGCGCGGTCCGGGGGATTCACGCTCATCGAGCTTCTCGTCGTTATTGCGATCATTGCGATTCTGATTGCGTTGTTGCTGCCTGCTGTCCAGCAGGCCCGCGAAGCAGCCCGTCGGACACAGTGCCGCAATAATCTCAAGCAAATCGGGCTTGCGTTCCACAATTATCACGACGTCTACCTCCGGTTCCCGTCGGCTTTCTCGGCCAATGCTGGTAGTTCCGTTTTTGACATCGGCGAAGGTCCTGGTCCCCGGACAGACGCCGCGGCTGATTCCAATATCCACACTTGGACTGAGCGCATTCTGCCGTACATGGACCAGGGGAACGTTTACAACGGAATCAATTTCAGCGTTGCCATGGGGGCCGGTGATGCGGCCAATTCGACGCCGCCGCAGAATGCTGTTCAGGGAAATGCACCGTACAATGGGATGAGTGCTCCGGCCACTCTTGCGGCTGTCATTCCTCCGTATATCTGCCCGTCCGCTCCGCACACCGGCAATCGCGCCGCGCCCTACCTGGACGACTGGCTGAATGACGGGTACGGGACCACCATTTATTATTCGGGTGGTGTGCTGGACTACGGCCCGTTGGCGAGCTGGATTAGCGGTCCCGGAATTCTCGATTTCGAGCATGACGTCGGTCAGCCTGGTTCCGACGGGATCAAGATCGCGCAAATCACTGATGGTACGTCAAACACATTTATCCTCGGCGAGCATAGTGCGCCTGGGTCCAAGGAATGGGTTCTGGGGAAACCGCTTTCGGACTTGTCCGATGAACAGGCTGGGTTGATGGGGCCTTCGTGGACGGACTGGCAGTGGAGCTGCGGACACTTCTGGCGCGGACTCGCTCCTGGTGCCTGTAATGGCGACTATGCTGGAGCATGCCCGGGCGGACGACCGGGGGGCAACTGCCTGATCAACTGCAACAACAAATGGAACTACTACAGTTTCCACACGGGGGGGGCTCATTTCCTCTTCGCCGACGGTTCCGTTCAATTCCTCAGCGAGAACATGAACTCTCAGACCATTAAGAATCTCCAGGGCTTTGGAGACGGTACGGTTGTTGAGTTCTGAATGCTGAGTTGCTGACCGCGTTGACGAGCGCTGGCTCGTCTGAATGTTAGAACGTGAATTGCCATCAGCTCGGCGTTGGCCGGGCTGGTGGCTTTTTTGGGAAATGTCACACGAGGGATGATGATGGTTTTCCGTTCAGGTGTTTTTTTGCTTTTGCCTGCCCTTCTGCTGCATGTCGGATGTAGTGACGAAAGGGACGTTGGTAAGGATCAGTTGAAGTCGATGGCCGGTGGCGAACTCAAGGAAGTCATTCCGGTGAGCGGGATCGTTTCCATTGACGGGACTCCGACAGCCGGCGTTAACATTTATGCTTACAGCAAGGCGAGCGGACTGAAAGCTGCTAATCAGACGCGTACGGAGCCCGACGGAACGTACTGCTGGGCGACCTATGAGCCGTGCGATGGTCTGCCGCCGGGGGAATACCGGCTTGCGTTCGCACACGTCCCCAAGGAAGGCCATGGCAACAAACAGGGAGAGGATCTGCTTCGGGGGAAATACCGGGATCCGACCAAGAATGATTTCACTTTGCAAATTAAAAGTGGGGAGCCGCAAACCGAGGTGAACTACGATCTCAAGAAATGACCCTCGGGGCCACGCAGGGGCCAGCCGCATTCCAAGCGCCCGGGCTGTGTTGCTGAGTCTAGCAGCCTGTTGAAAAACTGGTGACGTCGTAACCCGAAGCGTGAGCGAGGGCCGATATTGCGAAAAACCAGCAAGTTGGATGACCTCGCTTACGCTTCGGGTTACTTTTTCAACGGACTGCTAGGGTCCAGTCCGCGCAGGCCTGTGCGCACACGGCAGTGCCCATCGCAACCTGCGCGCCGAGTAAAGTCCGGTGCATCCGCTCACTGGTGGGGGGTGGCTGGGGCGATCTGACACCGATGATTAATAAGCCGCTCGGAACTCTGGGGCTGTGGACAGTGACCGAGCCACGTGACGGCCCCAGTATTCGGTCTCAGGACACGTTTCCGCGGCCTCAACCGTGCCCCAGCCACCCTGAAATGAGCGAGCGCCACCATCGAACGGATACACCCCGTGAAGTCGGGTCACTCAGTTTCGGTTTGCTCGCGCCGGCATGGTTATGCGACAATGGTTGACTCGAGTTCCAAGGCCGTGGTCATGAACCATGGCCCTGGCGGCGAGCCTGGATTCTGAGGGTTGTCCGTGTCTGCCACCTCTGGTGAAACATCAGGTCCGCGCTCGGCGCCGGTTGTTCCGGCCCGACGATGGATGATTAACTCGCGAGCGGACTCGTTCCTGATTCTGCTCACACCACTGCTGGCGATTCCTGCGGTGATGATTCTTTCGTCGCCCACGGTTGGAGTCGAGGCAGCGACGATCTCTCTGATCGTGACGGCGTTCTTCGCCACAGGCCATCATTTGCCGGGAATGATCAGAGCCTACGGGGACAGGGATCTGTTTCAGCGATTCAAGCTGCGATTCATCCTGGCCCCTCCGTTGGTGTTCCTGGGCTACTTTCCGCTCTACACGTACCACTTCGGCCTGTACCGTCTGATCATCCTCGTCTGGGCAACGTGGCACGGGTTCATGCAGCTCTACGGCTTCGTGAGAATCTACGACGCCAAGGTTGGATCGACGTCGCGGGCAACGGCGAATTGGGACTGGTTGGTCTGCCTGTTCGGATTTGTGACGCCCCGATTGTTGCGGCCTGAGCAGGTTTCAAACACCTTGGACCACTGGTACTCGGCAGGCGGCCCATTGATCCCACCTGCGCTGCTGAGCACGGTACGCTGGGTCGCGTTGTCTGCCTTCGTGGTCGTCCTCATCGGCTTTTCTGTCAATTATGTGGTGCAATCGTTCCGCGGTCCGAAGCCGAATCCCCTGAAGCTGGTGATGCTGGTCAGCGGGATCGGCACATGGTGGTTCGCCATGTGCTTCGTGGACGAGCTTATCCTCGGTGTCGCTCTGTTTGATATCTGCCACGATGTCCAATACTTGGCAATCGTCTGGCTGTATAACTGTCGCCGCGTCAGTTCGAATTCCCAGATGAACGCCTTCATGCGGTATATGTTCCGCCGCGGCATGGTCTTGCTGTACTTGGGGCTAATTACCGCCTACGGGGCCATTGGCCTGGTGGCGCCGCTGGTGGCCGATGGCACGGTCAGCCGACTCTTTTATGGCGTCCTGTTTACCTCAACGATCCTGCATTACTATTACGATGGCTTTATCTGGAAAGTGCGTGAGCCGGCCAATCAAGCCAATCTCGGGCTGAGCCAAAGTACCGTCGCGCATCGGGCCCGCTCGATGGCCGGCGGAAGATATGCTCATGCCCTGAAATGGGGTCCGGTGCTTGTCGTCCTGGGTTTGCTGTTCGTATCCGACTTCCGTGATCCGCCGTTGACGACGGCTCACAAAAAGGAAATGGAACGGAGCTACGCGCAGACTCTTGTTGGGAAACCGATGCTCCCCCACAAGGAAGACGAACTCAGCTGGTTGTACACGCGGTTTAAGGCGGCACGGGACATCGCAGCGGCTGTCCCTGACGATCCGAGTGCGCAACTGCGGGCTGCAGTCATGTTGGCAAATTTCGGTCGCAACGATGAGGCGGTGGATCGCCTGGAGAAGCTGCTACGGCAGTCTCCGGACTATCGCGATGCGCACATCGCCCTGGGAGACATTCATTTTTATCGGGGGAATCTCAATCAGGCGTCGGCCCGATACGAGTCAGCCCTTTCTCTGTCCAGGACCGGGCAGGAGCGGTCCGCCATGAATCTGAGATTGGGTGAGATTGATCTACGAAGGAAAGAATTTGCGGCGGCAAAATCGAGATTTCAGAAAGCTCTGCAGGACGACCCCCGGCTGGCAGCATCAGTCGAGGCACTGGAGAAGGAGAGCACTTCCGCCCAAGTCCCGAATCAAGCGTATTCCGGTCCGTGATTCGAAGGAGCTTTGTTTGTGTGCAGCGGTATCCCCAGGGTCTGAAGTGCCTTCCCATTGGTATTGGAAGCTTTCGAATGCGGCTTTAAAACCGTCGACGGATGGCGCAGGATTCGCCGCCGGCTGATATCTGGCGTGCTCTGCATTTGCGGACCTCGCTGTTATGAGAGTCCCGACCACCCGAAAGGGCCGGGAGACTCCGAATGACGGAGCGACGGAAGCGGCACAGCCTGCAGCAGATTGTGAAGAAGCTACGGGACGCCGATGCCATGTTGGACGCCGGCAAGGCCAAGGCCGCTGTTCGACAAGCCTGAGCGGTGAGCCAGGACGGTTCAAAGATTGCAGCTGGCCAACCTCGTCACCCGAAGCGTCAGCGAGGGACGAATCGCCAACTCACGTTCGCTTCCTCGCTGACGCTTCGGGTTACCATTGAGCTTGTCCCGGTCGGTCTTCTCCAAAGTGAAACTTTGAATGGCCTTGGCGGAGAGTCCCTTTGGCTTGAAGATCGCGGGCTTCGATGTTAGCTTTCCGATCGCTTGGCGAGTCCGTCCGGCTGCCCGGTCGCCGAGCGCGCAGATCTCATCGAATGCGCTGATTTTACGGTACGCGCAGGGCTCGATGGGGAAGCTCCATTTGGACGGCAGCCCGAATGCCACACGCTGGCCAGCCAACCCGCCCCAGGTTCAACCAGGGTAAGGAGATGGGTCGCGTGCACAAGGAACAACACAGCGATGTCTGACAAGAAATACGTGTACAAGTTCGGGGGAGGACAAGCCGAAGGTTCGACCGGGATGAAAAACGAGCTGGGCGGCAAGGGAGCCAACCTGGCGGAAATGAATCTGATCGGCCTCCCGGTCCCCGCCGGCTTCACGCTCTCCACGGACGTCTGTACGTACTTCTACGACCACGACCGCGCGTTCCCCCCGGAACTCAAGGAACAGGTCGATGATGGCCTCCGCAAAGTTGAGGAGCTGATGGGAGCCAAGTTTGGCGATGCGGAGAACCCGCTGCTGCTCTCCTGCCGGTCCGGTGCCCGGGAGTCGATGCCCGGCATGATGGACACGGTCCTCAACATCGGGCTGAATGAGACGACCGTCAACGCGCTTGTCAAACAGTCCGGCAACGAGCACTTCGCCTGGGACAGTTATCGCCGCCTGATCCAGATGTACGGCGACGTGGTGCTCGAACTGAAACCGCAGAAAAAAACCGATCCGGACTTCTTCGAGGACATCCTCGAACAGGAGTTACACACCGCCGGGGCGGACCACGAGAAAGACCTCTCCGTCGACCGGCTGAAAGAGATCGTCACGAAGTTCAAGGCGGTCATCAAAGAGCACGCCGGCGTCGAGTTCCCGGATGATCCGATGGAGCAGTTGTGGGGCTGCATCGGTGCGGTCTTCGGCAGTTGGATGAACGACCGGGCGATGGTCTATCGCCGCCAGTACGGGATTCCCCACGACTGGGGCACGGCGACCAACGTGCAGGCGATGGTCTTCGGCAACCTGGGAGACGACTGTGCGACGGGTGTCGGACTAACCCGCAATTGCTCCGACGGCACGCCCGGCTTTTGCGGCGACTATCTCATCAACGCCCAGGGCGAAGATGTCGTCGCCGGAACCCGCACGCCCAAACGGGTCGAGGAGTCGCTGAAGAATGACATGCCCGAAGCGTACGAACAGCTCAACAACATCGGCAAGACACTCGAACAGCACTACAAAGATGTGCAGGACATCGAGTTCACCGTGCAGAAAGGCAAGGTCTGGATGCTCCAGACCCGCAACGCCAAACGGACCGGCTTTGCGGCGGTCAGAATCGCCGTCGATCTGGTCAACGAAGGGCTGATCGACGCCCGGACCGCCATCGGCGAGAAGCGGCGTATCCCGGCCGACGATTTGAATCAGTTGCTGCAGCCGATCTTCGATCCCGCTGCCAAACAGCAGGCGGAGAAGGACAACCGGCTGCTCGCCAAAGGCATCAACGCCGGTCCGGGAGCAGCGACCGGGCAAATCGTGTTTCACGCTTCCGACGCCGAGGAGACCTGGAACGCCGACAATGACGTTCAGTTGATTCTCGTCCGCCGCGAGACGTCCCCGGAAGACCTTCGCGGCATGAAGGTTGCCCAGGGCATCCTCACCGCCTTCGGGGGCGCGTCCTCGCACGCCGCTCTCGTCAGCCGGCAGATGGGCAAAACGTGCGTCTGCGGTTGTTCGGCGCTCGACATCAATTACGAAGCCGGCACCCTCACCGTCGGCGGCCAAGTGCTCAAGGAGGGAGACTGGATCTCCATCGACGGTTTCAGCGGCGAGGTCTTTGAAGGAAAGATCGACACGACCCCGTCCGAAGTCATGGAAGTGCTGCTCGGCAACAAGAGTGCCGACGAATCGGAAACATATGGCCGTTACGCCCAACTGATGCGTTGGGCGGACGAGTTCCGCCGCCTCAAGGTGCGAGCCAACACGGAGTCGCACGACGCGGCAGTCTCCGTCGCGCTCGGAGCCGAAGGGGTCGGCCTGTGCCGCACCGAGCACATGTTCTTCGACCATCTTCCCGAAATCCGCGAGATGATCTTCGCCTCGACGAAGGAGGACCGGGAAAAAGCGCTCGCCAAGCTGCTCGGCATTCAGCGTTCCGATTTCGAGCATCTGTTCAGGACGATGGGCGACCGTCCGGTCACCATCCGTCTGCTTGATCCGCCGCTGCACGAATTCCTGTCACATCACCACCTGCAGGACGACCCGGAGCTCGCTCCGTCTCTCGCGGAAATCTTCGGTGTCACCGAAGAGGAAGTCCATCGTCGCGTTGGAGAACTCGAGGAGACGAACCCCATGCTGGGCCATCGCGGCTGTCGCCTTGGCATTGTCTACCCGGAAATCACCTCCATGCAGGCCCGCGCAATCCTGGAGGCGGCCTGCGGACTCAAAAAGAGTGGCATCCATGTCCATCCGGAGATCATGGTCCCGCTCGCCGGGTTCAAGACCGAATTCGACAATCAGGACCAAGTCATCCGCGAGACTGCCCGGCAGGTCTTCGAGGAACAGGGGGTTGAGGTCAACTACATGGTCGGCACGATGATCGAGGTGCCCCGCGCCGCTCTGACCGCCGCCGAGATCGCCGAGAACGCCGAGTTCTTCAGTTTCGGCACCAACGACCTCACGCAGACCACACTCGGCGTGAGCCGTGACGACTACAAAGGCTTTATCGGCTACTACATGGAGTACGATATCGTCCCGGCCGACCCGTTCCAGACCGTCGACCAGGCGGGCGTCGGGAAGCTGATGAAGATGGGCGTTGACGGGGGACGTTCGACGCGGAAGGGACTCAAGATCGGCATCTGCGGCGAGCACGGCGGCGATCCCAAGTCGGTCTACTTCTGCGATCAGATCGGCCTCGACTACGTGAGCTGTTCCCCCCGCCGCATCCCCATTGCCCGACTCGCTGCGGCACAAGCGGCGCTTGAGAGTTGACTCGCAAACACCCGGCTGGGCCCCCCGCCAACGCCAAGGATGCGCCAACGGTCGACGGGACAACTGAACCGTGCCCATCCGTGAAATCCGTGATTATCGGGAGACCACGAATTTCACGGATGGGCACAGATACTCAGGAAGTCTCCTTTTCCGTTGGTCGGAGGCCAACATGCATCGATCAGTGAGAATTCGCGAGAATCAACGTTCTGTCATTCTCGGCTGTGGGGTTGCTCGTGCCCTAACAGCCCGTTGAAAAACTCATTCTGACTGCAAGCGGTCAAAACTCGTCAGCTCGGCGTCGCCAACTCTCGACGTATCTAGGGATATGTCTGCGATTCGGCTCCTTGATCTGACGAGTTTTGCCGCGCTCTCGCCGACGAAGC
>JAJDEI010000295.1 GCA_029259845.1 Planctomycetaceae bacterium
GGCCATCCGTTACGGCAGCGGCTTCGGCAGGGGGCAGTCTTCGCTGTCAGACCAATAGCTGACAGACCACTCGTCATGGTACTTGCGGAGCGAGAATCCTGCGGCTTTCACTGCATCCTGGTTCTGACGCCAGGCGCTCCAAAACTGCTCAGTCGGCGCGGCCTCGCGCACATAGGCCGTTCCTCCGCGCGTCTCGACCCGTTGGGGTTGTCCAAAGTCCAATCCGTACATTGATCTGCGCCCAACTTGTGCATCGCCGGTCACTCAGACGCGATTCTCCAGCGAACAGGGGTTCGAGGCAAGAGCGAAGACTCTGAAGTGGCTGGCAATCCGACCGAGTCAGGCTGGCAATGTCGCAAAGAGAGAACCCGAACGCCGAAAGTCCGAACGCCTCATGGGTATTACGGAACTCGTAAAAACCGACCGAAAGATGGCACGGGTCTCACTTGGTCGCGGTGCGGACAGTATCCGATGACCGCATGTTGGAACTCAATCGGTGGTTACCCTGCATGCCGGCAATTCTGAGCGGAGTTGCTCAAAACCTTTGACAGATAGCTTTGACTCTGAAATATGGAGCACGCGCAGCGATTTGAGTTTGGCAAGTACGGGGATGGCGCCGTCACTGATGGCGGTGCCATTCAGCCAGAGCTCATGAATCTTGGACATTGACTGCAAGTGCAGCAGCCTGGCGTCGGTGATCTTGGTTTCGCCGAGGTGAAGGCCTGTCAGATTTGTGAGCGTTCTGAGGTGTCGAAGGCCGCTATCGGTGACGTTGTTGCCTCGGAGGCCAAGGTATTCGAGATTGGCCATGTCTTGGAGGTAGGCGAGCCCCTCATCGGTGATCCTCGTTTCACCGATCGGCAGGTGCGTGAGCTGCGTCAGGTTCTTCAGTGTCTTCAAGCCATCGTTGCCCAGGCGCGTCTGATACAGGTTCAGCCACTCCTGCCGTTTCAGGCCCACCAAATGGGCCATGCCCGCGTTGCCAACCGGTGTCCCTTCGAGTGACAAGTCGGTCATGAATTCGAAGGAACTGACCAACTTCAAGTCATCGTCGGAGATGTCTTTTCGATTTGCGTTGACTTCGACAATGCGGTCGTCACGAATAAAGACGACCGCGCCGAGTTTTTTTTAGTCGCCCGATTGCTTCACCAGGATCTGACGCCGGCAGCACCTCGGCGATCGGCGCAGTTTCGGCCCCCTGTGGAGGCTTGACAGATTCCACTCCTGCGAGCAGAGTTTCCGCTGGCATGGGCGGGCGATCAAAGGGGAGTTGGCCGGTGATCGTCGACGCAGCAATGACTGCAAGGACGTACGCAGTTGTTGCGGACATGGCGATTCCTGAGAGCAGCGTCGGCAGATCCTGGATCGGTCACCGCCATTCTAACCTCCGAGAAGTGCCAAGAGGGATTCCTTGCCAGGTCATCAAGTAACGGGAACGTCCCCGGAGGTCGAATCTACCAGCGTCGTAACGACTCGCGACGACCGGAGCGACGCACGATTCCGTCAATTGCCCCATTCTTGATCGGGCGGCTGGCTACGTTCGGAGCGTCCATTCCACTTTTGATTCGCGACCGGTATTCCAAGAGCTCAGTAGGTTTCGTGCAATTCGGCTGCCCCGGATTATGGCTCGTGGAAAATGCGCCCCAGAGAAGTTCGTCATCGACGCCCTGAATCGGAATTCCTCCATGCTCCTATGACAGACAGGTCCACCAACGGATACTCTCCGTGGCCCCATGCCCGAAACTCTGAATGGATTCATCGAACGCGTGACCTACCACAACCCGGAGAACGGCTTTGCCGTCCTGCGGTTGAAGGTCAAGGGTCGCCTCGAACTCGCCACGGTAGTCGTCACGACGACCTCGGTCATGGCGGGCGAGCATGTCGAAGCCACAGGTCGCTGGTTCATTGATTCGCAGCACGACCAACAATTCAGAGCCCACGAACTCAAAACCACGCATCCGGCCTCCGCCGAGGGTATCGAGAAGTATCTGGCGTCCGGAGCAATTTGCAGCGTCGGGCCGGAAGCCGTTCAAGCTGCTTACGCATAAGATGAAGCCCCGCGTTGAATCGCAGTGAGTTGAGCCTGCTTTCGTCGGGGCCACTCGTCGGGGTTCGCCCCCAGGCCTTGGCCCCGACAGTGGTGACAGAGAAGAGCAGGCGACCAGATGCGTTGAGCTCTCCTGCTGATGCCACCTGCTTTTGTTGGAAACTCTGAGGGGTTGTCTCGGCCGGCGGCAGCCGGCCTTCTTTCAGTCGCAGCAGAATCCACCGGTAATGCTCTCCGAAGCATCCTGCTGAGGCGTGACTGCTACTGAAGAAACCTCCACCGGCTTGTTTCAAGAGATTGGAAATGTGAGAATCTTTTTTCGCTCGAAATCATTTGGTTAACTTCTGTAGCGGCATGGATGCCAGAAAATCGACGGGACAATATCGCACGCCCTTTTTTGGGCTGTGCTGGAAACACTTGGCTTGGATTGAGCACTCCGAGAGGGGGATGATTGTTATGGAAAAGAGATACGCGTTCGGTATTGCACTTTCTGCAGCGGTTGCGACTGCCGCGATTTTTTATCGTGTTAACGCCCCCAAACCGTTTGCGGAGTTGATTGAGGAGCCAACAGAAGAAGCAGTCCCCGCACTGCTCGAAGCGTTGAAGGATGAGAACAAACACCGGCGAATGCTTGCCGCAAGTGCTCTTGGCGAAATCCAGCCTGCTTCCAAAGAGGCGGTCGCAGGACTGGCTGAAGCGTTAAACGATAAAGACGAACATGTCCGGCTGTTTGCCGCGATCACCTTCGGCAATCTCGGCCCCACGGCCAAAGAAGACGCCCTCCCGATATTGATTGAAGCGTTGAACAACGAGGATACGGTTGCCAGTCTACATGCCTCATTTGCTCTCAGTTCCTTTGGCCCCGATGCCATTCCGGCGTTGATTGAACTACTGAAGAACAGACCCGAATCGCTGCAAACGAATGTCTTTGCTGCGTTTGTCCTCAGCGAGTTCGGTTCTGCTGCCATCCCCTCATTGGTTGAATTGCTAAAAGACGAGGACGACTTCGTGCGAGTGTTTGCCGGACTTGCCCTTGCCCACGCTGGCCCCGATGCCAAAGACGGCATCCCAGCATTGCTCGAAGCACTCAAGGACCAGGAAAAGAAAGTCCGACGGATGGCCGCAATGGCACTTGGTCATATCGGCCCGGATGCGAAAGACGCTATCCCCGCGCTGACGGAAGCGTTAGACGACGAGGACGAGGTCGTCCAAGAGAAGGCCGCAAAATCCCTTAAACAAATCAAGGGCGAGTAGCTCTCGGCCTTCCTTCGGTCGCTGCAGAGCCACCGGTAACGCTCTCGAATGGCATGGCTCTCGAAGCCGTCTACGTGAATGGGATCGACCGCACAATGATTTGTGGTGCCGAAGCCGATCGAGCCGACCTGCTTCGTGATACCGAATAGATGCCTGGAGCCCCCGCAGAATCATCCCACAAGTCTCTCGACACAGGCTTCCTCATAGATGCCATTCGTCGAACCGTCCTGCTTCAGAAACTGCGCACAGCTATGTGAACAAAGCCACTGGCCAAGTCTCTCTGCGAAGCGCGCGTCGGTGAGACCGTTTCAGCAGAGTTGCTATAAAAGCTTGCGTGCGTCGGTCTCCCCCGCACCGGCGCAAGTTAGAATTCGGGGTATTCGATGGATCCGACCGCTTCGAATCTGACGTAGAGAGTGGCCGAACGGCAATCCCGTAGGATCACGAGCCTCATCTGTAGCCCCACACAAGACCTGCGATCGTTCAGTCTCTCTCATCTCAGCCGATTGATTTCATCAGGGCTGCCGCGGATGCTGATCACGTTCCTCCATTCAATAATCAGCGACGCCGCGTGACATTTTCCGCACGCTGTGGTAGGGAACTTTGTCAATTCGCTGTTTTCTTTGAGCGGGCGGTTATGCGCCGGTTCAACGCTGCTCTCTTTCGGCTGTCTGTCATTGGGAAGACTGTGTTCACCGTCTCTTGATTCGGCCTCATCATGCAATGGTCGAGTGGAGAGGCTGGTGGTGTTTCAGGTTTTTCAGGGGGATCCCGTACGTTGCAGAGACTGCCTAACGGCCGGGTTGTCGGTTTCCCTTGTTGGGGGTGATCGGTGGCCCGGCTGTGTGAGCCGGACCATTTTACTGTGGTTCGATTTCTCAAAGAGGCAGACATGACAACGTTGACCGCCGCCCATGACGAACTGTTCAAAAGATTGCCGGACGAGTGTTATAACTCGTTCGAGACCCTGTACAACTCCTGCCGACGACAACGGGAAAACTCCCACGACCTGTGGGAACAACCCCGTGACGTCATGCTCACACACGACATGACGCTCTGCGCCGGCGAGGACGGCTCCGAACGGCGGCTCAACGACTGGTCCTTCTCGCAGTTATGTGGGATGGCCGGCGTGCAGAAAGGCACCGTCAATCGGCTGACCGCCAAGACGGCCAGCAAGGTGCTGGAAGAGACGCTGCCCCGTTCGGGCAAGCCATTGCAATTGCTCCAGACGGACGACGTTGTCCGCTCGGTGCACGGCGTGGCCTACACGCGGCTATGGAACGCCGAACTGCTCGATGTGGTTCAGGAGTTCGCCTCCGACTTCACGCCGCCGCAGAAGGCGGCCGATGGGGTCCACACCGGACTCTACTGCGGCGAACAGGATCTGTTCGCCTTTCTGATCGACCCGACCGGCTGGACGGAGATCAACGGCGAAGCATTCGCCCCAGGGTTTTTCGTCTACAACTCGGAAGTGGGCAAGCGCTCGCTCGGGTGCCAGACCTTCTGGTTTCAGAAGGTGTGCGCAAACCACCTGGTGTGGGATGCGACCGCCGTCACCGAGTTCAGCCGCAAGCACACAGCCGGTGTGCGTGAAGGGTTGGATGAGATCCGCTGCATGATCGAAACGCTCGTCAAGTATCGGAATGACCGCCGCGACGGCTTCGCTCGGATCATGAAGATCGCCATGACCGAGCGGCTCGGTCACGATGCGGACGAAGTGACCAAAGTCCTGTCCGCCGAGAAGATCCCGCGTCATCTGATCAAGGAGGCGCTCGAACTCGCCCGGCAACAAGGCGGCTTTACGATCTTCGCCCTGGTTGATGCGCTCACAAAGCTCACTCAGAGCGTCCGTTATGCGGGCGACCGGGCCGAGTTGGATACCCGAATCGGTCGGCTGATGAGCCTGGCGGTCTGACGATGGACCCGCAGGCTTGCTGGACCGAATTGCTGAACGCCCTCGCGGGGCGTGAATCGCCGGCCGCCATTGAGGCGGCCGAGACGTTGGCGGAGTGGCTGCGTCGTGGTGGTTTCCCACCACGGACGCTGCCGCAGCTTCCGCAAAACCATCCGCTGCAACGGGTGATCGCTCGGACCGTCTGTGACCAGGTGTTGCAGGCGACCGACCATCACCGTGCAGACGGTTGAATCCGAGGGAGGAGTCCCGGCGGCGAGCCGAAGGTGTGCCGCAAGGCGCTCCCCGTTCGCTCCGGGCTCCTTTCGTTTGGTTCTGACAGAAAGGAACGACCATGAGTGACGCAATCCCACGGGACGTGCCGTTTTCACTCTCGTGTGTCGAGTGTGATGTCGACTCTCCCGACACCTATGAAGACGCCGTTGACGATGGTTGGACGCAAATCGTCTACTACCCGCAGGGCTGTTCGGAGAACTTCCTGGGACTCTGCCCCGTCTGCCGGCGGGAAGAAGAGCAGCAACAGACGCGGCTGCGCGAGGCGTTCAAGTCGCTTGATCAGGAAGGAGGCGACGCATGCCCTACTTGAGCCTGATGTCGGCGCGATCGAATCCGTTCGAGCCGCCCCAGGATGAAGAGGAGGCAGGTTCACAGCACGGACCGATCTTCGGACCGGTTCCGTTTGTGAATTGCCACCAGCACGATCGCATCGAACTGGGAGCGAAGGACGCGTTCACGCTCTATTTCGCCCAGGGGCTGGTCTATTACGCCGGCCGATTCTACGGCGAATGGTCCGTGTTTAAGGGACCGCCGTTGCCGGACGATGCGCGTCGGTTGGCGCCTTTCGATCCGGACCAGGCCAAACTGCCGGAGCCGCTGGCGCCGTGTGAGTGCGAATTGCCGGGATACTTCCGCTCTGGAGTGCCCGGCGTGGTGGCCCACTTGGAAAACGGTCGGCTGCGGCCGGACGCCAAGGTCGAACGCTGCGATCAGTGCCAGCGGTATCCGGATGACGACGCGGCCCGGCAGAAAATGACCGAGCTGGGCCTCGTCTGGCAGCACGAACTGCATCTGCAGCGCTACACCGTGCATCTGTACGCCACGGTGCGGATTACGTACGGCGAATTGGAAGCGCCTTCTTACGAAGCAGCCGCCCGCATGGCGGACGAGTTGTTCGACTGGGACCAGCATCAGCAGCGGGCCGAGTTTGCTGATGAGATCACCGAGTATCTCGTCGACAGGGCGGGGGACGTCGACTATTCGCATTCGCGCCGCTTCGATGCCGATTTCGAGGAGGTCAGACTATGAGCAATGGCTTCACGTGCGATGGCTGCGGAGCCTGCTGTCGGACGAAACTCGTGGATGTCTACGAAGTGGACGTGCTGCGTGAGCCGCAGATCGGCACACGGATGCAGCCGCTACGTGAGCCGGGATGGGATGGCGAAGTCGGATACCTCAACTGTCTGACGAATCGGGCTTGCCCATTCCTGGATGGTGAGAACCGCTGCGACATCTACCCCACGAGACCCGTCGTCTGCGTGCTGTTTGAGGCAGGTAGCGACGACTGCCAGGAAGCCCGACGTGTGTTCGGGATTCCCCCGTTGGAGCCGGACAGTTCTGCGGCAATGTTCGCAGACTGACGATTCCGACTTCCATTTGACTTCTGTTCAATGAAAGGACAGACCCATGCCAAAAAGCGATACCAAAGTTGGTCCCGTACAGGAAATCCGTCTGGGCCGGATCAGGGCGGCCATCTGGGAGAACGAGACCCAGAACGGCACCCGCCACAATGTGACCGTCAGCCGGCTGTACAAGGACGGCGACAACTGGAAAGACTCCAGCTCGTTCGGCCGCGATGACTTGCCGCTGGTGGCTAAAGTGCTCGATCGCTGTCATTCGTGGATTTTTGATCAAACCACGGCCGCAGCAGCGAATCGCAACGGCGAGAAGGACGGCAGTAAAGACGACGGCCAGACGAACGACGATTCGTTCTGACAGGCTGCCCACAGCGAACCGTGTGTTCGCTGCCGAGAGAGGTTCCCAACCAAGGAGTTCAAACACCACCGGACCTCTCTCGCAGTGTGAGCGATTCTTGCATCATATCGTCTGATGTCCCCATTTTCCCCGCATGAATTCCTGGAATGATCTGCGACTGGGCCCCTTGGCAACTGCTGGCCATGCCGACGTCTTCGTTGACCCTGCAAGCGTGCCTCGGGCAGGCCCAACAATTCATTGAAAACTGGTGCCTTCGCATGGCGACTCATGCCGTTCCTTGGGGTAACAAGTCGGCAATCGCTGATTGCCACACTCAGCCGCATCATGGTAAGTAGGCAGCATAGAGGTAATGATTCACAAAGGATCTTGAACTAAACCGCTACGCGGGAGGGTTATAAACGTCGAGCGGCAATGAATGTCCGAATCAAATCACGATGCGTTCGATTTCGTCCAGGCTGACAGCATCGCTGGTGCGGTCGTAGAGTTTCGTGGTGCGGACGGAATTGTGAGCGGCGATGCGTTGGGCGTGCTCCGAGGGCCAGCCATACTGCCTCCTTTGTCAGGACTAAACATGCTGGATGGAACGGGGAAACTGTCAATAGTTGAGCACATACGCAGGGGACTTTGATAGTCGATCACGGGTGCGGATGTACGTCAGCGTGGTTCTTGGATCAACATGACCGGCGAAGTCCTGTAGGTCGATGATGTCGGCTCCGCGTTCACGGGCTGTGGTCAGGGCGGTGACGCGGAGCGAGTGCACAGTGACGCCCGGATCGAGCTTGAGGGCAGTCGCGTAGCGACGGACCAGTCGTTCGACCGCACGCGTCGACAAGTGTGACCGTTTGAAGCCATCGCGCCCTTTTCCACGCGGCGTTCGAGTGGGGCGGAACAATGGTCCCGAGCGATCATCCCGCAAGTCATCAACATCGAGCCATTTCGTCAGGCGCTCGACGGCCTCCAGGTGCAGCGGAACGGTTCTTTCCTTGCCGCCCTTGCCGTAGATCTGGAGCACGCGGTGCTCGCCGTTCGTTTTGAAGTCGCTGACACTCAGTTGTACGAGTTCACCGACACGGCACGCGGAGTAAGCCAGCACGCCCAGCAGTGCCCGATCGCGAATGCCGGCGGGCGTTGAACGATCGGGTGCGTCCAGCAGACGACGACAGTCGCGCGGCGAGAGTCCGACTGTCTTGCCGTCGCGGGACACGGCGGGTGCTTTGACGAACTTGCCATGAGCCGGGTTGGCCCCGGTGTATCCGTAGACTTGCAGATAGGAGAACAGCGACCGCAGCGCCGTCAACTTACGGCGGATCGTGCTGTTCGCTGAACCTCGCTCACGAAGATGGTCCCGCCAGGCCGCCACATGCGATGGCAGCACGGTTGTCAGTTCGTCATGGTGAGATCGGGCAATGCCATGAAAGTCGAGAAACTGGTGGAGGTCGCGGGTATAGTTCTCACGCGTTTCGGCAGAAGGTGTCTTCGTGAGCCAGCCGAGAACTGCCTGCTGCATCCGCCGCCGTAATTCCTGACTCGATTGATACGGTTGTCCGCCGAAAGCCGGCGGCACCGGCTCCGCCGCCGGCACGATGATTCCCGACCGTGCCTTGCGGTTGTCCGGTTCTGTTTCGTTGTGTGCTTCGTCAGTTTTGGATCGCATATCCCACTTTATGCGGAGCATACCAGACGGCATCGGCCGCGCGCAATGAGAATCTTTTCCGACCAGGACGGTGTCACTTTCGACGCCGTTCCTCAGTAACGCGGTGCCCTTTTTGAGAATTCTCCGGTTGCCGCATGTGTCAATCGGCCGTTGGCGATGCCCGCAGGTTCTGTTGTCAATCAGAATCCTGCTCGGCACCTGCGCCGACGTATTGGGCCGCCAAACTGTTGATCGGCATCCCCTGCTCCGTCCGTGAGAGACGGCTTCGCCGTGATCAGTTTCGCAGCCGAGATACGGATCCCACCAGCCTTGTTTCGTCGGCTTGAACCGACGAAGACAATCGAATTTGCCGGCGCCCGCCCGGCAGATCAATCGTCCCCGAAAGTCGATCCATGACAGTCCGGTCACCGGTCCGTTCTCGTCGACGCGGGACGCCTGAAGTGTCCGTCAGCAGCAGGGAACAAATCGTTTAGGGTGTGAAGAGGATGTCACTCGGAAGGACTCCCTTGAGCGGTGCGTCAAGGTCGGGCGTGTTGTTCATCGGTTTGGATATTGGGGTTGGGGGGAGGAGTTCGAGTTGTGGACCGTCCTCGAACGGCTCTTCCGACCGCTCTGTTGGCTTGTCGGACTTTTGTGGTTCCGGTTCGTTGGGCTGCAAGGACTCCCGTTCCCGTTCGGCTGCGCGGCGGGCTTTGGGGAGCATGATGGCCAGTTCGTCCTGGGCCCATTCAACCCAGTCGGGACGGGTGTCGAGGAAGATCAGATCCTGCAGCATGTCAACCACATCGTCGGTGAGGTCGCCGCGGGCGAGGCGGGCGCGCAGCAGATTGCCCAGGAAAATTGGGTTGTCGGGTTCGAGTTCGTGGGCCCGTTCGTAGTGGAAGATGGCCTGATCGAGCCGTTCTCCCTTTTCCAGAGTCATGGCCAGATTGTGCTGCGGCAGCGGATCGCCCGGCATCAGTTCCATCGCCCGCTGGAACGCATGGGCCGCTTCGTAGAGTTCCCGCCGCTCGTAGAGGATCAGTCCGAGGTTGTTGTGGGCGGGGCCCAGTGCGGGGTTGAGGCGGATCGCTTGTGTGAGCCGCAGTTCGGCCTTGTCGATGTGCCCGAGGTCCACCAGTCCTTCGGCGGAACACAGCAGCTTCTCCGCCTCGCTGACGTCCTTGTGACTGAGAGGACCGAGCAGCGAGACTTGGACCGTCGTCGGTTCATGCTGCACCAGCAGCGAACAACCGGCCAGGCTCACCAGAGCGCAGCTCACCAGCAGCAACAAAAGTGAACCGGCGCAGCGCATGGTGAGGCTCACCGCAGGATGGCAGCAGCGCGAGTAGGGAGAAGACAGAGAGAGGGTTATTCGCTTGTCGGTGAAAAGACGATTTGGGTCAAGGTCAGCTCGACGTTCCACAGTTCGGGCTCCGCTTCCTCGGAGTCCCGGCGGACGGGGCTCAGTCGCAGTTGGTTGACCCACATCCCGGCATCGAGGTCGCTCAAAGCGGCGGCGAACTGCACGACTTGCGGCAGCCGCAGTCCGCGCAGGTCGATCGACACCGGCCGCAGCAGGTACGACGAATCCTCCAGTCGAACCAGGCTTCGGGGGTCCACCAGATCGACCGACTGTTCGGCAATTTGTGCCGCACGGCGGGCACGGGCAATCCGCCCGGTCAAGGCGCTCACGTCTTCGATCGCGGTGGCCGCAAAGGCGGGACGCTCCCGCATGTCTTTGATTTCTGCCGACTGCCGGCGACACGTTTCCAGTCGCTGGAGTGTCGTCGCCGCGTCGGCGTGGGCCGCCCGATACTGTTCGAGAGACATGTACAGCAAGATGCCACTCGCCAACGCGAAGAGCATGTGCCCCCGAATTCGCGGAAAGGTGCGCTGTGGTGACATCAGCCCTCCCCTCCGGAAGCCGGGAAGAGCTGCCCACGCAGCCGCGTGCCGAACCGCTTTTCATCCAGTTTTTGGAGTTGGGGCGGATCGACCTTCAGGCCCGCCTGCTCCAGCCGCTCGACCATCCGGGCCGCATCTTCGTGATTGCGAAACTTGGCTTCGATCTCCACCAGGTCGTCGGTGATGTGTACCTCTTCAAACTGCGAACGGAGCGGACTCTGATGGGCTACCAAGACGACTTGGAGTCCGGCCAGTGCCGAACCGGGCAGCTCGATTTGCCCGCTGCCGCCCCGTGCTCCCACGATGCGGCGATACTCGCTGTCGAACCGCGCGGACATGGCTTGCGGAACGGGAACGCTCGGAAACGTTTCCTCGAACAACGCCGCCTGCTCGTCCCGCCACTGGCCGGCCGCCTGATGGAATTGCTGGCTCTTCCACCACAACAGGCCGGCGGTGACACAACACAAGAGCAAGGCCGCTGTGAGTACGGAGCGGGCGGCTCCGACCAGCACATCGGTGCGGGTTGTGCCGGCCAACCGGCTGACCGCCAGGTTGAGGGTGCCGGCGCGCGGTTTCCAGAAGCGGTGTGCGCCTTGCCAGATCAACTCGTCGCCGTCGATCGAGCACTCGTGCTGCACGATGTCGAAGCCGAGCCGGTCCAGGGCGGACGTCAGCGCGGGTCCGATCTGCACCGTGTGAACCTGCGTCTGCCCGTGCTCGGCGACGATCTCGGCGGCCAGCAGTTGCGGTTCGGTTTCAGGTTCCCGCGAACCGTCCGGCCAGAACCTCCAGTCAACGACGCCTTCCGCCTCCTGTAGGAGGAAATGGACGCCCTCCCCATCATGAAACAGGACGCCCGCATCGGGCGGGAGCCGGCAGGCTTTGCGAAGCGCTTCCAGGGACAGCAGTGCGGCCGGAACACACGCGCAGACCGTGTGGCCCGCTGCCCGCAACTCGCCCAGCAGCGGCTCCCAGCGATCCGTGCGGATGGCCAGCGCCAGCGGGGTCCGCGACGGGGAGGCGGTCTGGACGGTCAACTCCTCCGCCGCCCAAGGGAGGTGTTCTTCGGCGGCGAACTCCAGCATCTGTTGAGTCGGCGCGCGCGGCCCGGTGAAGTCGGACTCCGTCAGCCGCGCGGTCATGGTGGAGGCCGTTGAGGGAGCAACGATCAACTGCCAACGGCGGCTAGCCAGTTCAGCGAGTTGCTCCCCCATGTCCCCGGCGACGTCGGACGGATCGTCCGAGCCGACGAGTGCGTGGGCACTGACTTGCCCCTGGGAGCAGGTCAGCAGCCGCCAGCCGGTTGCCGTTTCCAGGAGTAGCCCACGCGGACGAGACATTACTTGGCCCCTTGCCCTTCCAGGGTGAGTGTGACTTCCGCGCCATTCGCACGACCCACCCGCAGGGTCACCTGATTCGCCGAAACACCGACCACGACGATCTCTCCCGGCACCGAGGTGATGGTTTCCCCTTCGCCTCGGATTTCGGTTCTGCCACCCGGCGCCGCGAGGACGGCCCGGCTGCGATCCTTTTCGATCATGGTTCCGATCAGTTGCAAGTCCACACGAGGCGGTGCCAGCGGTATCACCTTCTTCGGGGCCGGCGGGGGCAGAGGCGGCGGATCGTAGAGCGGGGCCCGCAGCCGTTGATCGGCCAGCTTGGCCAGAGCGCCCGCCGTTGGGATCTCCAGAAGCGATTGCATGCGCGGCGCAGGTGATCGGCCGCCTGCGGAGGACGTCTGCGCCCAATCGATCGGCTGCAGTTCCCAGTAGACGAACCCGCCCGTGGCGGCGAGCAGCAGCCCACCGATCGTCCGTCCGAGAATCTTGATGAAGGAGGTTGACATGAGTTTGTCCGGGCGAAGCGTGTGCGGCCCTGTTCAACGAGTGTACCGAACCGTGCGGGTTTCCCACACGCCCGAACCGGCGCGGCTGGCCAGCGTGAGCGTGTGGCAGGATGACGGCGGTGCCTCCAGAACCCAGACGGATAGGGTGGTCGACCGCAGCGCAATCAGATTGAGCAAGGCCATCCGCTCCTGGTCCTCAAAGCCCAGTTCGCGAAAGACCAGGTCGGGCGATTTCTCCGGGAAGGCTTCGCGGAACTCGCGAATCCAGTCCCGGCTTTCTCCATCGGAAACGATCAGCCGGCTGAGTCCGAACAGTATGTCATCCGGCGCCCGCAGCAGATTGACTTTGCCGTCTCCCCAGATCGTCAGCCGGGCCGTGGCCTCGGGAAGCTCACGGATCAATAGCCCGTCGTTCGCACCGACCGGCAAGACTTGGCCCCAGGAGCCAATCGGATCGATTGCCTCTTGCCGGTTGCCGGTTCGCGGGGGGAGTGACAACCGACTCATCGTGCGACCAGCCAAAGAGGTGGCGAGTGTGTGTGCAGCCTCCGGTGTCTTGAGCTGCAGGACCGTGTTGAGATTGGCTTTGGCCGATTCGTCGGCGATGACGACCGTGTAAACACGATCATGCACGGCGAGCTGCCAGCGATAGACCGGGTTCCATTGTGGCGGTCTGTTCGGCTGTGGCGGCCTGTTCGACTCATCAGGGTTTCTGTCTTGATCTGAGTCATCTGACGGCGGACCGAGCACGGGCGGCTCGCCGCCGTACATGGCTGCGGCGGCTTGCAGTGCCGAACGCTGCAAGCTGACCCGACTCCACCGCTCCTGCAACTGGTCGGCCGCGTCGGCACTCTCGATCGCCAGTAGCAGGCTCCGCCGGCTGACGCCGACAGCAGCGATCGTGACCAGCAGAATGCAGGCCACGACCATCAGCAGCGCGAACCCTCTCCGGGTGTGGGCGCTGTGTCGTCTTGTGCGTTGAAACGGCATGACAGTTCACTCGGCGACAATCGATTCACTTTCCACGAACGCTGCACGAATCAGGTCTGTGGAGGCCAGCGGCTGCCCGGTGTCATCGAGAAGGGCGATCCGCATGCGGGGAGCCAGTTCGAGCGGTTGTGTTTGCTCCGGGCCGGAAGGCAGGCCACTCAAAATGACCGGTGTCGAAACTTTGCCGTCACGCTGCAACGATTGAATCGTCAACGTGATGCGGCCGGCCCCCAACAACGTGCGGACGCCGTTCTGCTCTCTCACCAGCAGCGTCCGTCCCGGCTGGGAAATCATGCGGTAACTGCACGCACCTTCCGTGTCGGTCATCAGCCGGCTGACCGGGTCACGCTCCAGGCGGCCGGTCAGTTTGAGTTGGCGACCGTCGATCTCGGCCACCTCGGCGTTCATCAGGTCGTCGGCCAAGCGTTCGATCGCGACACGAGTCCAGTGCAAGTCGTGCAGTTGCAAGGCGGCTTGGCGATCAGCCGCGCGGGCGGCGAAACGGGGCAGCAGGCCGGTCAGCGCGGTCAGCAGGACCGACAGCAGAACCAGCGCGGCAACCAGTTCGATCAGCGTCAGTCCCCGGTGATCGCCTGTTTTTCGAACGGTGTTCATTGGGTCACCCCTGCCAACGGGCCGGCCGCGACAGGCATGATCGAGCCGACGAACTCCACCGCAACGAGCGATCGTTCGGGCCGCTGCGGGTCGGCGACCGTGATAATGTCCAGCCGGTAACGGCGGACGGAAAACGGCGTCTCTCGTGTCGGACGGGAATCGGCCGGCAGCGCACTCACTCTCCAGTGCCACGTGTCGTGGCCCTCAACTTGCCCTGTCGTCGGTGTGCGCAGACGGTGGTCGGGTAGCGGAACGGTCCCGCCGGGAGCATACCACTCCGCCAGCAATTCGTCGGCAACTTGCACGGCCGTCAGGCGGTCTGTCGCGATCCGTTCCTGACGGACACCGCGACCGTAGGCAACGAGCACCGTGCCCAGCACCGTGGCCGCCAACAGCAGGGCCGCCACGACCTCGACCAGCGTCAGGCCCTCACGGTCCGGTTTCGGACTCTTCGAGGAGTTCCCACAGTTCATCAACGTCCCGTTCCGTCAAGTTGAAAATCGGTTGGCCGGTCTCCCCCGCCACGACGACCCACGACTCGTCGCCCGATGGCACGGAGAAACACATCGCGTAGGTTGGTGACCGGCCCGCCGGATCGATGGCGATGGCCGTCTTGTCGGAAGTCTGCGGCGAGGCCGGAGTCTGCACCTCGATCAGTGAATCAATCCGCCGCAGGAGGCGGTTCTGCCCTCCGCTTGTCCCGCGCAGCACACTCAGCGTCGGGTTTGCCGCCCATTGGAATTCCAGACGGGCGCTCTGCCCGAACCGGCGGGCGTGTGACCGCGCGGCCCGATCGGCCATCAGCACAGTGTCGATCTGTGACTGCACCCGACCCGCGCGCAGGGGGGCCCGCAGCGTGAATGCGGCGCCGGCCGTCACGATCGCCAGCAGCGTCATCACCGCCACGAGTTCCAATAATGTCCAGCCGGAGCGCGTGTGCATGACCGATTACCGGTTTGCGGTCTCCACGTCGTGGTTGGAAAAATCTTGATCGGCGGCCGTGCCCCCTTCTCGTCCGTCACCACCGAGACAAATCACATCGTACGGCCCACTCGAACCCGGCTGATTGTATTGGTAGGCGTGCCGCCACGGATCGAGCGGCACCTTGTCCAGGATGCCCTCCGGCATCCGCTCGCTTCCGCTGGCCAGAATCTCCAGTCCTTCCTCGGAGGTCGGATAGCGATCTTCGGTGGCGTAGAACGTTTCCAGCGCTTCGCAAATCTTACGGATCTCGACCTTGGCCCCGTTCTGTTTACTCGTAATCAGATAGCTACGGGTCTTGAACGCCACCAGTCCGGCCAGCATCGACAGGATTACAATCACCGCGATCAACTCGACCAGCGAAAATCCGCCGCGGCGAGTCGAACGAAAGGCGTGCGGTTTAGAGAGCGACATTACCTGCCTCCAGAATGGGCAACACGATGGCGAGCAACACAAACCCGATCATGGCCGCCAGGATCAGAATCAGCACCGGTTCCAGCACGGCGGCCAACCGACCGGTAGCCGCCTGCACCTGCCGGTCGTAATCGTCGGCCAACCGGGCCAGCAGTTCTTCCAATTTGCCCGACTCTTGCCCGACGGCGAAAATCTGCACCGCCAGCGGCGGAATTACGCCCGTTTCACTCAGCGACCGCGCCAAGTCGCGGCCGGCGGTCAGCGCCTCGCGGCAATCTTCCAGGGCCTCACGCAGAATGCGGTTGCCGACCGACCTAGCCGCCAGGTCCAAAGCGTCGGCCAGGGGCAACCCGCTTTCGAGTAGCGTTGAGAGAATCAGGCAGACGCGGGAGAGGCTTTGTTTGGTCGCCAGCGGTCCGAACAACGGCAGCTTGAGCAGCCGCCGGTCCACAAACCGTCGACCGGGCGGCGAACGCAGGACGGCCCCGATGACGATGGCCGATCCCGACATCCCCAGGATGACGAACAGACCATGTTCCAACAGCAGGTCGCTGCCTGTCTTGACCACCATCGTCGGCCAGGGGAGCCGGTCGAGGGTCTCGCGCAGGTTCTCCAGCAAGGGCGGCATGACGTAGGTCATCAGGAACAACGTGGCCGCCGCGCCGAACGTGAGCACGAACACGGGATAGATCAGCGCACTGGTCACTTGGTCACGCAGGCCGTGCCATCGCCGCTTGAAGGTCGACAGCCGGTCGAGGGCCTCGTCCAGGTTGCCCACGTTTTCTCCGACTTCCACCAACCGCACGGAGAGATCGTCGAAGACGTGGGGATGTTGGGCCAGCGCCTGTGCCAGACTGGTGCCGGCCGCCACCTGATCCCGTACCGCCAGCAGCGTCCGGCGAAACGCGGGAGCCGATTGGGCCGCGACCGTGTCGAGTGCCGTCAGCAGTGGCACGCCCCCCGACAGCAGGATGGCCAGTTCGTGGGCCGCCTCGGCCCAGCGAACGGCTCCGCCGCCCCAGGAGGCCCACGCAAGGCTCCCGCTTTGACGGGCGGCTTGCTGCTCGCTCAGCGCGTGCACGCGCAGGCCGTCTGCCCGTAACCGGTCTCGCGCGCTGCGGGGGTTGTCGGCAGTCAGCAGGCCGCTGAGAACCTGTCCGCTGCCGTCAGCCGCGCGATACTCATAGACGGACATGCCTCGGCCTCCCTGACGTCACCCGCAGCGCACCAGTAGGCGCGCTGTGTGCCGACTCGTCAAGCACGAATCTGCAGCATTTCATTTCAGTCATCGGCCCGCTGGGCCACGCGGACGACTTCCGCCAGCGTCGTCGTTCCGGCGTCCACCTTGTGCAACCCGTCCTCCGCCAGCAGCGTCATGCCGCCCTCCAGCGCTGCGGTCCGAATCTGTGAGGCGTTCCCCCGCGATTGGATCAACGCACGACACGCCTCATCCACAATCAGAAACTCAAAGATACCGTCGCGGCCCCGGTAGCCGGTCTGCCGGCAGGCATCACAGCCGGTGCCGGCGAACACCCGCTGCGGCGCGTACCCTTGCCGGGCTTGCAACCATTCAGAGCAGGCCGCCTCAACCGTCGTTTCTCTGCGGCACGCCGAACAGATGCGACGCACCAGACGTTGGGCCAGGACCGCCAGCAGCGAACTGGAGACAAGGTACGGCTCGATCCCCAGGTCGAGCAGCCGGGTGACCGCACTGGCCGAGTCGTTGGTGTGTAATGTGGAGAAGACCAGGTGACCGGTGAGTGAAGATTGAATCGCCATCACGGCCGTTTCGTGATCGCGGATTTCTCCCACCATGATTACGTCCGGATCCTGGCGCAGCACGTTCCGCAGTCCGCTTGCAAACGTGAGTCCTTTTTTTTCGTTGATTTGTGTCTGGCTCACCCCGTCGAGTTCGTATTCGATCGGATCCTCCAGCGTGAGCACGTTCCGTTCGCGGGTGCTGATCTGTTGCAAGGCCGCATACAGCGTGGTGCTCTTGCCGCTGCCGGTGGGACCGGTCACCAACAGCAGCCCATGTTCGAGCGAGATCAGCCGCCCGAACTGGGCCAGCGTCTCGTCCGGCATGCCGAGTTCGGTCAGTGTGTACAGCCGGGCCGACTTATCGAGCAGGCGGATCACGACCCGTTCGCTGTGACTGGTCGGCAGGGACGCGATCCGCAGGTCGATCACCCGCTCGGCAATGCGGACGGTGGCCCGGCCGTCTTGCGGCAACCGCTTCTCGGCGATGTTCATGTTGCCCAGCACCTTGATCCGGCTGACGACTTCATCCTGAAGAGACTTGGGAATCTCCACCGAGTCGAACAGCACGCCATCGATGCGAAACCGGGCCACCACCACCTCATCGGCCGGTTGAATGTGAATGTCCGAGGCACGGGCTTTGATCGCCTCGAACAGAATCTGGTTGACCAGCCGGATCACCGGCGCGCGACCGGTCGAATCGAGCAGGTCTTGCTTCTCATTGGAGATCGTCAGTGCTTCACCCACCTCCAGGGTGTCCAGCACCTCGCGGGCCGTGCCCCCCTGGTCTTCATAAGCCGCATTGATCGCCCGCGTCACCACTTCGGCCGGGGCGAAGACCGGAGTGGCCGGTCGCCGGAACGTGCGACGGACCAGATCCAGAACCGCCAGACCGCGCGGGTCACCGATGGCGACGAGAATCGGTCCGTCCGACGGCTCCAACGCCAGGGCGCAGTGGCTGCGTGAAAAGGCGATCGGAAACTGGCGCACGTAATCGGCGAATGGCGGTGCGGGCAACTCGCTCACCAGCGGGGAGTCGAACAGAGACGCAATCTCGGCCAACCGGTCGGCTACGGAAGATGCCGGCGTGGGCTCAGCGGCCTGACCGTTCTGCAGCACCGAACCGGCCGCTCTGCCGTTGACACCCGTTTCGCGCGCGGGGTCCGGCTCCGCCACCTGAGTGATGGACGCGCGTCGGCCGACAACCAATGACATGACGATCTCCCCCCTCCGGATCCCCTGCCCCCAGGAATCATCGCCGCCCGCCCCTCATCGACGGATCATACACCAACGACACCGAGGATGCTCTGACACATCCGGACACATCCTTTCCACGAATACGACAGCGCAGAATCGAGCGTTGAATGTGCTCTCCCGGCGTCTTGAATTAACCACGGATTACACGGATGGTTTTCTCTCTCAGGAGCTGGCCAAATTTGCTTTCTATCCGTGCCCATCCGTGTCATCCGTGGTTCGTAACCATCACCATTGTTACGCCATGAGTTGTTGCATTTCCACAAATGACACTGCGCAGTCCGACTAATGGCCGTGAGCCTTGCGGTTGCAGCGGATCATCAACGGCCCGCTGGCTGGAAAGCGGGCCTGCAGTTCGGACTGCTGATGGTCTTTGGCACTCAGGTATTTGAGCGTGGCAAACTGGTCGTTGCGCAGAATCACCGGCTTGAGAAACAAAAAGAACGACGTCTGTGTGCGATCCTTGGTCTGCAGACTCGACAACTCGCGCAAGATCGGGACCAACTCCAGAAAAGGAATGCCGGCGAACGTCTCGGTGACTCCAATTTGCTTCAAGCCGCCGACGATCACCGTGTGCCCGTCCGGAATTGTCACAATACTCTCAGCCCGACTGATCTGACGGGGTGGCGGCAGGGCGGCCGCGGCGCTCGTGCCGGAGAATGCGCTGAACTCCACATCGAACTCCAGTTCCAGTTCGTTTCCGTCCTTGACGTGCGGCGTCACGTCGATCGTCGTGCCGGCCTGCTGGCTCCCGCCCAGACTGGTCGTTGAGACGGTTTGCGAAGCGTTCACGCTTTGGAAGGGTACGCTCAGCACGTTCTCGAAACTCCCCCGCGTGTTATCATTGACCAGAATCTTCGGCGATGCCAACACCCGCGATCGGCTGTGGGCGGCCAATGCCTGGACGACAACATCCGCCACTTCCGGGTCCACCAGTGTGCCGTTAAAACCCAGGTTGGGGATGATCTGCAGCGCACCGGTCACCGGATCGACTTCACTCAATCCGAACGAGGAGAAACTGAATAGCCGCTTGATTCCCATGCGGTCGCCCCCCGAGACCTCGACTCCCAACGAGAAATTATCCGACGTGTCGATTGCCACAATGTGAGCTTCGATCATCACCTGCGGCCGCGGTGCGTCAAGCTGTTCGATCAGTTTCAGATAGGGAGCTTGCTGGGCCGGGTCGCCGACCAGTACGAGGCTGTTGGTGATCGGATCGCCGGAAACCCGCACGTCACCCGGCAGATACGCTCCGGCCACGCTGGTGCGCACCGGCTCTCCCGCTCCGGGAGGATTATCACGGAGGTCATACGGATCATAAGGACCCAACGGCATCACGAAGGGCTGAAACGGGAGCGGGGCGGAAGAGGGATTCAGAAACTGGCTGCCGCCAGACTGCGGCGACTGAAAAGGCGCAGCCGCAGCCCCTTCCCCTTCCAGCGGCACACCGGCCGGACCGGCTCCCAAATCACCGATGGCCCGCAGCGTCTGCAGGACGTCATCGACGTTCGCATTCTTCAACTTCAGGAACCGGACCGGACTGCGGGCCTGTTCGGGAGCCGCATCGATCTGCTGGCGCAGCTGATTCAGCCGCTCATGCAATTCGGGCTTCGTGCGGACGATCAGCAGGTTCGCATCGGCATCCACCGTCGACTGGTACACCGTCTCCCGTTCGATCGGGTCGATTAGTTCCTGGAACAGCGTGTCGACCCGTTCGGCCGCCACGTTGCCAAACTGATAGACAAACGTCGTCAGTCCCAGCGGGATGTCGAACCGTTCCAGTAACTCCATCGCGCGGGCCACCTCCGGCTCAATGCCGACCAGGGTGATCTGATTGGTGCGCGGATCGGGAAGCAATTGCACGCCGGCACCGCCGGCAGGCGCACGAGCGGCGAGAATCGGAGTGATGGTTTGCGTGATCGCCTCAGCGGAGATGTGCTTGACTTCGTAGAAATCAGTCAGCAGCTTCGCCTCCGGTTGGTCCAGCGTGCGGATCAACTGACCGATGCGTGCCAGATTGCCGGCGTAGTCAGTGACAATGAGGAGGTTACCCTCCGGGACCGGGATACTGTTGGCTCCCGGTTGCGTCAGGAACTGCTGGATGATCTGGTCCATCGTCGCGACTTCCGTGTGCTTGAGTTGAAACGTCTCGGTCACCGGAATGGCCCCATGCTCAACCCCCTCCAATCCGAGGCGCGCCACATCTGTCAGCCGGGTGACTTGCACCACGCGGTACCAGCCGGGCGTGTCCGCTTCGACCAGTGCAAAGCCCTTCATCCGCAGCGTACTCTGCAGAATTCCCAGCAGCGACGAGACCGGGATCGGCTCGGGAGCACGCACGGTGATCCGCTGCTGCTCGATCTTCTCGTCATAGAAAACAGAAATCTTCAGTCGCTCGCTGACATAGTCCACCAACGTCTTGATGTCGATTTCGTTCGGGAAGTTCAACTGGACAGTCTCTTCTTCGTCCTGTTGCCCGGCAGACGGCTGCGCCACAAGACACTGCGGAGTCGAACACAGTGCGGCGAGAGCAATGAGGACGAGCCAGCCAACGGCGGTGCCTTGCCGCCGCGCAGAGATGTGCGGCGCCGTGGGAACGCACGGCTGTCTCAGACCGGACCTGAACATGGCCGTGTCTCTGCATCAATGAATGAGAGGGAACGCGAGAGAAGGGAGAAGGAAGTGTAGCCCGGACACAATTTCCCGGTCAACGATGTTTGCGGGGCGTTTCGTTCGATGATGTCCCGGTCCGTGACGGCTTGATGCCGTGTTTTATCTCTGATGTGCGTGATTCTACGCAACATGATTGCGTGTGAGCCTCAAATGCTCGTGAATCAGTGAATGAAAAACTTCGGTGATCCTGGTTTTATCTACGAAAGCTGGTTGACACATCGGCAGACCGTGCGCATGTATGGGCTGTGATCTATTCCGATTCGGCAGTTCTTGCCGATTGCATCACGGATTCTGACTGATGCGGGCAACGAAATTGACGGAGTGATTTGGCGTTCTGTCCAACGCACTCTGCGGTGCCAAGCGTACATTTCTCATTCTGATCCACATTTCAAATCTTAGTAGTTCCAAGTTTCGGTCGGTTCAAATTCAAGGCCATCACCTTTTTTGGGTTGGCGACTTGCCTGTTTGAGTCTGCGCAAATCTGTGTTTGATTTCATGTCTGTTGACAGGGGGGATGCATGATCTGTTGCTTTTCGCCTGTCTGCGGCGTAGCGGTTGCCCTGTGTTCCAGGACGTGGACGATGTGGAGCATAAGTGGCTCGCCGTTCTCGTCGTGGGGCGACGGTCTCTCTCGTCAATTTGTCGAGTGGGCATCCCCGGTTTGTTGAGGGTCAGTGCTGCGGTTGTGATTTCGCGTTCCCAGATTGTCCTCCGTGAGGGAGTGTTGCATGTCTGTCGACAAACGGTCGGTGTGGAACAAGGTTTGGCGGGAAGTGGGGCAGCAGACTTGGCGGTTTCTCGACCTTTCCTGGTGTGAAGTGCTGATCTTGTGGCTGGTGGTGACGATCGCCGTGCCGCCACAGTTGCTACAGGCCACCGGGCCAACGCCTCCGAACCCGCCCCCAGGTCCGCCGCCTTGCACTGATCCCTGTTGCAAGCCATCGCCGCCACCACCCCCGCCACCCCCGCCACCCCCGCCTCCTCCTCCGTGCTCCGGCCCTAATTGTCCGCCACCACCACCCTGCCACGGACCTGCTTGCCCCCCACGCGCCGGGCTCAGCGGACTCACAAGAGCAGGACGCGGTACTGATGGTGGAACGGGTCGTGATCAAGGAGCCGAGGGGAACGGTTGCCCGACTGGCAAGTGCACGCCACCGTTTGGCACCTCTCTACCGGTCTATTTGCGCTACGGTGCGTCGTACGAATCGGTCACCGATCTGCAAATCTCAACGCCGCTGGGAGGCTGGTCCCTCAGCCGTTCCTACATGAGCGACGGCACGGGCGATTCGGCCTTGGGCAACAAGTGGCTCGGACGGGCGGCCGATCAGTACTTGATCGACAAGGGATCCTCGCAAGTCGCCCTGCTGGTCAACGCGGCTTCGCAGTTGACCTTCACCGGCAGCGGCTCGCCGGTGACCTATGCCGCCCCCGACGGCAACTCCTTGCGGCTGGAGCACGACTCCACCAACAAGGAATTCATTCTCACCGACATTGACGGCAGCCGCTATGACGTATTCCACGATTTCACTGTGGCCGGCGGCAAGTCAGGCAAGCTCAAGGAACGCTCGACCCGCGAATGGAACTCACAAAGCAAAGCCGGCTTTGGGTACACCTACACCGCTGGCGGCGACCTGAGCCAGATCACCACGCCCGCAGGCCAGGACTTTAACATCGCCTTCACCTACACGAGTTCGCGGATCACCAAAGTCGAGGTCAAGAACGCCTCCAGCGTGCTGATTCAGCAGGCCGACTACACCTACTACGACGACGTGACCACGCCCTCAACCGATCTCGGTTCCAGCGGCGATCTCGTGCAAGTCAAAATGTCATCGCGGACCACGGCCGACACCGCCGGGACGCTCTCCATCGTGCGCTACACCCAGTACCGCTACGACGCTGCCAGCCGGCTCAAGGCGGTCTACGAACATGACGCTCTCCAACGGATCATCGATCAGACCACCGGCATCACCAGCGAGGCGGACATCCTCACCAAGGCCGACACTTACGGCACGGTCGACATCCAGGAGTACGCCAACCGTCGGTTCACCTACTACACCGCCAACACCGCGACCAATAGCATCGATACCCCTTTCGGCTTACTGGAGGATCTCAACACCACCTACGGCGGCAGCGAGGCGGCCGAAAGCGGCTACGTGAAGAGTGAAATCATCCGCACCGGCTGCGGCTCGTGCGGTTCGACCAGCGGCATCACCAAGAGTTACTTCTACCTGGACATCGCCCAGGGAGCCACGCTCGACCAGAACGAAGTCACCCGCCTCGTCGTCGAGGACACCGAGGACTCCGGCAGCAACGCCCATTCTCGCACGGTCTTCGGCCTCAATGACTCGGGCCGCCAGTTGCGGAAAGTGTTCATTGACGATCCGACCGGCACGCCCGCCTACTGGTGCGAGTCCTGGAAGATGGCCACGACCGGCCAAGCCCACCGCATCGCCGAGTACCGCATGCCCAGCGCCCACAATGTCAGCACGGCCGCCGCGTTGCGGAACTATCTCGACCCCTACGACAGCGAGGGGGACAGTTGGACCAACGACACCAACACACTGAATGCCTCGGCCGGATTGATTTACGTCAACACCTACAACTCGGACGGCGCCAAGACTGACGTTCAGGTGAAACAGGGCCGCACCGGCACCGCCTACTACACTTCAGCCGCCGACTATGGCGACGGCGACGGCGACACGGCTGGCGACGACAATGCCGACAACGTGCTGCTTGTGGCTCAGTACGCCTACTTCACCAAGACCGCCACCCGCACCGACGGTAAGAAGACCAGCTACGCTTACACGTTCTGGGACACGGACGACCGCGAGATCAAAACCAGAACCACCACGCTGCCGTCCATTGCCACCAGCCAGAACGGCTCCGGCACCGCGACGACCATCGTCGAGTACTACGACAATCTGGGCCGCCTCCGCTGGACACAGGACGGCGAAGGCTACATCAACTACTACGCCTACCACCCGGTGACCGGCGCAGCAGCCCTGACGGTGATCGACATCAATCCCGCCAGTGTCAGCACGGACGTCAGTTCCGGCTCGACCGGCGAATGGGAAGCTTGGACCGTCGGCAGCGCCAACACCAACAAGCCAACCCGCGGCAGCCTGCCCACCGCTCTGGCCCTCACGTCCAAGACATACTACGACGAACTGGGCCGCCAGACCCGCAGCGTCGATCCGGGCGGCGACGAGCACTACACCGCCTACGAGAATACCCGCACGCTCTCCTTCCCCTACTGGGACTCGACGAACAGTAAAACGCTGCTGCCGATTCGGGCCGCCGAATTATCCTTCGATGAGACCAACGTCGGTGAGACCTACGCCGTCAAGGCGGGCTACACCAGCATCACCGTCATCTCCGGCGCACCGGTCGGCTTCTCGACCGAGCCGTCGCAGAGCGACTACGTCTCTTGGACGACGTTCACCCGCGACGGCATCACCGGCAGTCTCAAGCAGGCCGACCGCTACCACGACATCCCCACCAGCGGCACCGGCACGCTCAGCACCAACTTCTACCGCTCGGTGACGCAGACCGACGCCCTCGGCCGGACCGAATACACGATCCAGGTCGTCAGCGGCTCGTCTGCCGGCGACCGCAAGGAACAGGTCACCCAACGGATTTACGACGTCCGCAGCCGCGTGATCACAATCAAACAGGGCGTCAGCGGCGACACGGCCGCCAACAGCCACAACATGACCGACACCTACGACACCTATCCCACGCTCGCCACGCTGTCGGAAACCATCTACGACGACGGCGGCATCGGCGACGGTCGCGTCACCCAGTCCCGCCGCTACCACGGCACCGGCACCAACGACTACACAGGCATCAATTACCACCGCACCTACCGCGGCCACGTCCGCGGCTTGGAGCCGTTCTACATGAACGTCTCCACCGAAACCGCCTCTTCCCCGGTCATGGTCAATGACGTCAACTGGCAGGGCCAGACCACCGACAGCGGCACCTACACCGCCTCCCCCACCTGGACCACCGTGCTCACAGGCGACGGCTACACCGCTTACACCACCACCACGACCAACCGCCGCGCCCTCACGGAAACTTCCTACGACGACCTGGGACGGGCCTACCGCAGCGACCGCTACGCCATCAACCAGTCCACCGGCGCCCTCAGCAACTCGCTCCGCACCGACATGTTCTACGATCGGCTCAGCCGCGTCGTGGCCAGCGGCGATCTGCTCGGCGGCACCGCCACCGAACTCGCCTACGACGGCGCCGGGCGGCAGTACCAGTCCCGCACCGTGCTGGAACTCGAAGCGACCCGGTACGCCTCCGGGGCCTTCAGCTACCGCGTCCCCACGCCCGACCCGACCCTCTCTTCGATGACCGCAGGCGACGACAAAGTCGTCACGCTCTCCCACAGCGTATTTGACTCGTCCGGCAACGTCACCGAACAGCACGCCTTCGACATGAACCACGACGATGCCACCGCCGGCATCGACCTCACCAACAATGACGACTATGTGCGGCGCTCGGTCTACTCCTGGTACGACCAAGCCGACCGTTTGCAAACGGTCGGAAACTACGGCTCGGGCGACACCACCGCCGGCGCCGGCCAATGGAAGTACGCCGCCGTCCCCACCCGTCCGGGCACCGCCCCCACTGCCTCCAGCGACACAGTCCTGGTCACGCTCTACGCCTATCACGCCGATACGGGCCGTCCGGAGACGGTCACCGATCCGTCCGGCATCAAGGCCAAAACCTTCATCGACGACCTGGGTCGCAGCACCTGGACCGCCGAGAACTACGCCGACTTCGTCCCCACCACGCTCTCCACCATCTCCGACGCCACCGACGACTCCAAAGACCGCGTCACCAACACGGTTTATGACGGATTGGGGCAGACAACCAAGCTGATCGCCTATAATGGCTCCAGCACCGCCGCCCAGGACACCCTCTACCTGTTCGAGAACAGCGTGAGCGCCGCCCGCGTCACCAATACCATCTATCCCGACTCCTCGGACACCACCTCCGCCGGGACCGATCAGGTCAAACTCACCTACAACACCGACGGCTCGACCGCCACCCGCACCGACCAGCGCGGCACCGTCATCGCCTTCAGCTACGACAACCTCCGCCGCCCGCAGTCCCAAAAAGTGACCACCCTCGGCGGCTCCACCGACGGCGCCGTCCGCTCCATCACCCGCGGCTACGACTCCCTCGGCCGCAACACCAAAATCACCTCGCACGGCAACCAAACCGACGACCCGGACAACACCACCGACATCGCCAACCAAATCGTCTACTCCTACAACGGACTGCACCTCGTCTCCAAAAGCCAGCAGTCGCATCAGGGAGCTGCCAGCGGCTCCTCGCCCGATGTGGACTACGGCCTGGACGACTCCGCCGTCGGCGGCGTCTACAACGACGGCGCCCGCCCCTTCTACCTGAACTACCCCGACGGCCGCCTGCTGCACTTCGACTACGGCACCGCCGACGCCCTCGAAGACCGTTTTCTCACCCCCCAACGCCTCCGCGAAACCAACGGCACCGGCACCATCCTCGTCGAGTACTCGCACGCTGGCTCCGGCCGCAGCATGATCACGGACTACCAACAGCCCGACGTCAAACTCGACCTGTACCAGGGCACATCAGGCACCTACGCCGGCTTGGACCGTTTCGGCAGGACGATCGACCAGTTCTGGGACGGCTACGGCAGCACGGCTGACGTCACTCGGGTCAAATACGGCCACGACTATGCCGGCAACCGAACGTGGCGGGAGGACATCATCGCCACGAATAACACCCAGAAATACGACGAACTCTACACCTACGACGGCTTGCACCGGCTGGCCGATTTCGAACGGGGTGTGATCAATGGCACCTATACCACCATCACGTCCGATACGTTCGGCCAGGACTGGGATCTGGACCAGTTGGGCAACTGGGCGAATTTCCTCGAAGACTCCGACGGCGATGCGACCGACGACCTCGATCAGGACCGGACGCACAACGACGTCAACGAGATCACGGCCATCACCGCGACCACCGGGGCGAATTGGGCCGACCCGACGCACGACGCGGCGGGGAATATGATCACCGGTCCCACGCCGGGTGCTGAGACCTCCACGCAAAAGTACGTCTACGATGCCTGGAACAGGCTCGTCAAAGTCACCGACGGGGCAGACACCGCTGTGGGCGTGTACGAATACGACGGTCGCAACTACCGGATCACCAAGGCGGTCTACGCCGCCGGCGTCCTGTCGTACACCGACCACTTCTACTACAACGAGGACTGGCAGGCGCTGGAAGTCCGCCGCGAAATCTCCGGCACGGAAGACCCCGACCCGCGCGAGCAATACACCTGGCACCCCGACTACATCGATGCCCTCGCCGTCCGCACCTACGACGCCGACACCGACGGCATCCTCGCCGAAAACAACGACGGCACCCACTACTACACCCAAGGCGCCAACTATCACGTCCTCGCCGTCACGGATTCCAGCGGCACCGTCCTCGAACGCTACCACTACGACCCCTACGGCCGCCTCATCATCCTCGATGCCGACTTCACCCCCGACGCCGACAACAACAGCGACATCGACAACCCCTATACCTTCACTGGCAGACGCCTGGATGCTCTGTCCGGTCAGTATTATTACCGTTACAGGTACTACGACGTAGCAACAGGCCGTTTTCTGAATCGTGATCCTATCCTATATGTGGGTGGGCCACATCTTTATGAGTATGTCCGAAGCATTCCGACCTCCTATTACGATCCGCTCGGACTTAGGCCAGCACACACGAACGATGAAAAACAGGCTATAAAGAGATGCAATGGCGACCCTGACTGTGAAAAAGCAGTCAGGGAACTCTTCGACCTACTTGACGACACTCCCCCTCCAGGGTATTTCACAGACGCTTGCGATCGGTATACCTATGGAGGAGGTTGCGTAGTTTGGAGGATGAGATGTAGAACAAAATATATTCAGAATCAGTGTGGGGGGAGCTACCTCAAGACGTTCTGTAATGTCGAAAAGCACTACTACACCGGCTGGAACCCTTTTTGGTCTGAGCACCATTGGCTTAATTTTACCTATGACGGGCAAATCATATTCTATGCAGACGACCACACACTTGGCGGAGATGACCATATCTTTTTTGATTACGACGAGGATCTGTTTCCGGTTAATCCTCCATTTATTCCGTTGCCCGGTAATTCTGACTGGTATAACTACAATTAATGTGATTCGTTTCGGTGATGTCATCATTGTAAACATTACGGCGCCACTTTACTCCATTTCAATATCGTAGCAGCGGTGCGACATGCAAGCCAGGCTAGTCAAGTACATTCTCCCTGGGAGTGTTGGGCTCCTGCTCTTGGCGGCCGCTATCGTGGTGTTGACGTACGGAGTGCACATCGTTGCCTTCAGGTCTGTTATCCCCGACATTGACGGCATGATGTCACTCGCCATCTCATTATTGAGCTATCAAGACTCCAATGGACATCTTCCCCCTGCTGAGGTGAAGGGCGTGACGTCAAGCGGGGAACTGAAACACAGTTGGCGTGCTTTGCTTCTACGATACTCATCAGGCGTTGACGTGGAGTACGATTTCACGGCTGACTGGTCAAGTGAGGTCAACAACAGCGCTCGAAGAGGTGCATTGGCGTGCTATTGCACAGATCGCTCAACACGATCCCACGGCAAATGCGTTACGAGCTTTCTGACAGTCACTGGTCACGACACGGCTTTTGCAAAGGAGACTGCCCGGAGGAATACAAATCGATCATTGCCCAAGGATCAGATCCTCGTCATTGGGGGGAGCAAGCTGCCGATTTCTCCGCTTGAGCCGCATGACTTGAGTATTGCCGATTTGGAATTGGCACAAGGAACAATTGGCGAAATGTTAGATACGGAGGCGTACATAGTAATTCTGTTCGGGGATTTGTCGATTTGGGTGATTTCAGACGACACTCCGTCACGTAAGATTGCTCTGCTGGCGACGAGATCTGGCGCACAGCAATACGATCGTGCCGATGTGTTCGAACCGTGGCTGATCAAAATCGTGCCATAGGCAGGTAGGTCAGCCAGGTAGGTCCGGCTTTGCCGGACGCGGGTGAGGGATGATGTTCGGGGTGGTCCGGCTGGGGCGGATGAACGAGAGGCGTGGGGCCTGCTCTGGCGGAGGAAATTCGATGCGGCTACTTTGGACCGATGCCCAACTGGAAACGTGCCTTTGTCTCCGGCGGGACTTACTTTTTTACCGTCATCACCGAACGACGCGCCCCGTTTCTGTGCGAGCCACCGGCGCGGCCTACGTGGGTCAAGCGGGGACTGTTACGAACGAACTCTCGAAAAATGTTAGGAGCAGGATGATGAACTTCAGCCGGTTGCGTCAGGGGTTTGTTGGTGTCGTGGGGATGGCCGCGTTGATGCTGGCCGGGGGGCTGACGGCGAGGGTCCATGCTCAGGAGCCGGGCGGATTGCCGGCGGGGTGGCAGCAGCTTCCGGCCGGAGAGTTTGTGCAGGCGGTGGAGGGGGCCAGGGATCAAGGCGGGCTGAGCAAGAGCGACCTGGCCAGCGTGCGGGCGCATGCCAGGACGCTGTTGGGGCCGATGGATCTGGCGAACAGCACCGAGAGCTACCAGACGCTCAACGGACTGTATGAACTGGCGACGCCCCGGTTTGAGCAACTGCATGCCCGATCGGACGCGGGGGACCAGAAGCGGGTCCGCGAAGCGCTGCTGGGACGGGTCGAGAACTGGGCGGGGCGATCCTACGAAGAACTGCGGGCCAAGGTGTTCCTCATGCACTGGCTGAAAGCGGGCGAGGACCAACTCCTGAATGAAGTCCGCCGCTGGGTAGCCGCCGGCGGGACCGTGGACGACGTGCGGCCTGAAGACTTGATCATGATGCGGCACGGCCTGTCCGGCTATCAGCAGATCAAGGGAAGCTACTCCCTACGCTGGGACGGCACGCTCACCGCCCCGCAGACCGGCAACTACACCTTCTCGATCAGCCCGGTCACCATGAACGTGACCGAGTACCGGCACGAGCATCAGTTCGACTTCCAACAGACGGTGACCGTCTCGGTCGGCGGCCAAGTCGTGCTCTCAGCCACGCCCGAAGCGTGGGTGACGCAGTCGGTGCCGGTGAACCTGACGGCAGGGCAGGCGGTCCCCGTGCAGTTCAGTCTTGAGATCGAGTCACCCAAACTGCCCCGGTTTACAGCGCACGCCATGCTGTTTTGGGAAGGTCCGGGAGTGGCCAAGTCGGTCATCCCGGCGGCCAACTTTACGCTGCCGGGAGGAGAGGGCCAGGGCTTGCAGTTGACGGCGAATTGGCAGGCGGACGGTCAGCCGCAGACCGTCAGCACGACCGTCCCGGCGGTCGACGTCGCGTGGTGCGAGAGCCGGATTCGCATCTTCGACGATCCGGCGCAGCAGGCGCAGTTTCACGAGGCGGCCTGGCAGAAGGGCATGTCGGCGGCGTTCCTGGACCAGTTGGTCCAATCGGGCCGGCTGCATCCGTTTTTGAACGACCCGCATCTGACCGATCCGATCGACATGGTCGGTTGTTTTTCCTCGGCGCAGCAACGGGAGTTTCTCGACATGCTGGCGGCGCGGCCGTCGCTGCTGGACCCGGTGGAGTTGGAGCAGGCGCGGGACCTGTACCGGGCGTTTCGGTTCGGCAACCCGGCGCGGGCGTTGGACATTTTCGGCCTGTGGGCGACGCGGCATCCGGACCTAGCCTGCATCACTCCGAACGGCACGGGGTTTTTCGGCTTCAACTATTACAACCGCCGCGATTTTCGCCAGTTGTCGCTGTGCGTGACGAAGGAGCTTGCGGCTCACGGCGGCCGCCTGGAGAGCGAGTTTTTGGAACTGGATGACGGCCGTTGTTGCCTGCCGGTGGCCTACACGCTGGCCTACTGCTATCACGGCCAGGACCGGTTTGATGAGTGGGTTGCCCTGCTGGACACGAAGCTGGCGGGGGACAGCCTGATCGGTGAGCAGCGAGTCAACTGGCTGCTGGCGCGTGGGCATGCGCAGGAGATTCGTCTGTCGCCGCCCGATTTCTATGCGGACGGCCTCGCGCGTCCGCTGGACGGCCTGAAGTGGATCAAGGAGGCGCAAACGGTCGCGACGGCGCCGGCCACCCAGGTGCGGCTGGCCCACGAACTGGCCGCGCGGCTGACGTCGATCCTCAAGTTCGACGAAGCCCGAGCAGCACTGTTGGAAGCGTCGAACGGCGCGGGTGCGGACCTGCAAACGGAGATCGCCGAGTCGCAGGACCAGGTGACCCGTTTTGAGGCCTGGAACGTGGAGCAGCAAGTCAAGCATGCGCAGTTGGCCGAGGACAACTACGCGGCTGCGCTCCGCGCCCGGCGGCAGCGGGCATCGGCGGCGGGCGACACCGATGGCGTGGCCCGCTACGACGCCCTGATCCAAGCCGCCGAAGCCAAGTAGCCCGTCCCCTGCTGCCGAGCGGGGGGACGGAATGGACCGGTTGCCGCTCCGCGTAGCCGCCGCCGGCGGTGGCCGGGTTCTCGAAAGTCTCACTCAAAGGACAGAGGTTCGATAAGGCGCTCGCGCCTTGGAAACGTGAGTTTTTCGGGCTGTTCCGCTGGATGGCAGCCACACGCGGTGTGGTGGCAACGGCCGCCGAGAAACCGGGAGACGACGGATTGCTGATTCCAGCCTGACGATGATTTTTTGACGCTGATCGCTGCGGGTTCTTTCACCTGGACATTCTCCGAGGACGGAACAGTGATGACCTCATCCTCTCCCAAGATTGTTTCTGCGTCGGTCCGTTGTTTCAGGCGAGTCTGCCGACCGTGGCGGCGTTTGCTGATCACGCTGCTCATTTTCGAGATGGTGCTACTCCCCAACACATTGCTGATGCCGATGCGGGGCGTCGAAGCGTCGGGACCGACCAGTCCCGCTCCCCCGGACGATCCACGGCCGGGGGGAGACCCGGATTGCCCCGAGGATGATCCGGATTGCACCACCTGCGGCGACGATGGGAGCGGCGGCGGCGGTGGAGCAAGCGGAGGCGCAGCCGACAACGATGACGATGATGACGGTGACGGCGAACCGGACGATGAGGATCCGATCGAAGACTGCCATCCGGTCTATCTGCGTTACGGGTCGGCCTCGGAGGAGGTGGCCGATTTGTTCCTGCCGACACCCGCGTTTGATTGGGGGCTCAGCCGCTCGTACAGCAGCGGAATCAACGGCAACACGGGCAACGGCAACAAATGGCTGTCCGGCGTGGCGGACATGTACCTCCTCCAGCAGGGAACGGACGTGGCGCTGCTCATCAATGCCAACTCGAAAGCCGTGTTCACCGGTGCGGGCACGCCGGTGGCCTACACGGCCCCCGGCGACACCAGTTTTGAACTGGAGCACGATGCGACCGCCAAGGAGTTTGTCCTCACCAATCGCCGCACGAAGGAGTACATCACGTTCTTCGATTTCACGGTGACGCCAACCGCCAAGCGGGGCAAGCTCAAGGAAGAGTCGACATTACAGTGGAACTTTCAAAACAAAACCGGCTTTCAGTATTCCTACAACGTCATCACCGGGGCGCTCACGCAGATCACCTCTCCCGAAGGCCAGGATTACAACATTGTCATCACCCGCAGCGGCACGCGGATTACCAAAGTCGAAATCAAAGACGGGACGACCGTGCTGCAACGGGTGGAGTACACCTATTACGAGGACGTCGCCACACCCTCGGCCGACCTGGGTTCCAGCGGCGATCTGGTGCAGGTCAAAGTCTCCCGCCGCGCGACTAAGGACACCGGGACAACGCTGTCGATCGTCCGTTACACGCAGTACCGCTACAACACGGGCAGCCAACTGAAGGCGGTCTACGCGCACGACGCCATCCAGCGGATCATCGCCAGCCTGGACGTCACCGATGAAACCAACCTGCTCACCAAGGCGGACCTCTTCGGCACGCCCGACGTCGAGCAATTTGCCAATCGCCGTTTCACCTACTATGCCGGCAACGCTGCCACCAGCAGCATCAACACGCCGTTCGCAACCGGGGAGAACCTCAACAGTACCTACGGGGGGAGCGAGGCGGCTGAGGCCGGCTACGTGAAAACCGAAACCGTGCTCACCGGCTGTGGCGCATGCAGCACCACCGGCGGAATCACCAAGTCGTACTTCTACATGGACCTCGCCCAGGGAGCCACACTCGACCAGAACGAAGTGGTCCGCCTGGTGGTTGTCGATACCGAAGATACCGACGGCAATACAGACTCCCGCAGCATCTACGGCCTTAACGACGGGGGACGCCGGCTGCGGAAAGTGTTCATCGATGATCCCACCGGGACACCCACCTACTGGTGCCAGTCCTGGAAGCTGGCCACCAGCGGCAAGGAGCATCGTCTGGGCGAGTATCGGCTGCCCAGCGCCCACAACGTGACCACAGCCGCCAACCTGCGCAATTATCTCGATCCGTACGACAGCGAGACCAGCAGTTGGACCAATGATACGAATACACTGAACGCCAGCGACGGGGCCATCTATGTGCTGGCGTACAACGAAGCCGGCATGCGGACGGACACGAAGGTCAAAGAAGGCAAGAACGGCACCGCGTACTTCGTCCGGGCGGTCGACTATGGCGATGCCGACGGTGACGCCGCCGGCAACGACACGGCGTATTCCACCCGCGTGGTGGCCCGCTACGACTTTCCCACCCAGACGACCACCAAAACCGACGGCAAAAAGACCAGCTACAGCTTCACGTTCTGGGACACCGACGACCGCTTGGCCAAGACCAAGACCACCACGCTCCCCGCCATCGCCACGAGCCAGAACGGCTCCGGCACGGCGACGACCGTCGTCCGCTACTACGACAAGTCCGGACGCGTTCGCTGGCGCGAGGACGGCGAAGGCTACGTCAAATACTACGCCCACAATCCGGTCACCGGCGGACGGGCCTACGAGGCGACGGACATCAACCCCGGCAGCGTCAGCACCGACGTGAGCACCGGTTCGACCGGCAACTGGGAGGCCTGGACTGTCGGCGGGCCGACAGCAATAAGCCGACCCGGAGCGGCAGCCTGCCCACCGCCCTCAATCTGGTCGAAAAGACCTACTACGACGCCCAGGGATACGCGCGGCAGTTGGTCACGCCGAGCGGTGCCAAGCACTTCGCCGCCTACGAAGACGGTCGCACGCTCATCTTCCCCTACTGGGACAGCACCACCAGCCAGACCCTGCTGCCGGTCCGCATCACCAAGCTCTTAAACGGCACCCAGACGGCCGAGGAAATCGAAGTCAAGTCAGGCTACGGCAGCATCTCGGCGACTTCCAGCGAGCCGACCGGATTTTCCACCGAGCCCACGCAGAGCGACTACACCGCCTGGACCCGCTTGACCTACGACGACACGACCGGCAGCAAGAAGTCCACCGACGACTATCACGACATCCCCAGCAGCGGTACCGGCACGCTCAGCACCAATTTCTACCGCACCGTCACCCAGCCGGACGCGCTGGGACGGCCGGAGTTCACGATCCAGGTGCTCAGCGGGTCGTCTGCCGGCAACCGCAAGGAGCAGGTCACGCAGCGGGTCTACGACATTCGCGGACGGGTGACCAGCATCAAGCAGGGCGTCAGCGGCGACACGGCCGCTAACAGTCACAACATGACCGACAATTACACGACCTACCCGACGCTGCGAACGCTGGCCGAAGCGGTCTACGACGATAACGGTATCGGTGACGGCCACGTCACGCAGGTCCGCCGCTACCACGACACCGGCACGAATGATTACACCGGCGTCAACTATCACCGCACCTACCTGGGAGACGTGCGGGGTATTGAGCCATTCTACATGAACGTCTCGACCGAAACCGCCTCCTCTCCCGTCACGGTCCTCGATGTCAACTGGCGAGGTCAGACCACGTTCCGAGGGACCTATACCACTTCTCCCACTTGGGCCACCGTCCTCACCGGCGACGGCTATACCGACTACGCTACCGGTACGGCCACCAATCGCCGCGCACTGACCAAACATCAGTTCGACGACTTGGCACGGCTGTTCCGTACCGACGATTTCACCATCAACCAGTCCACCGGCGCCCTGAGTAATTCACTTCGCACCGACACGTTTTACGACCGGCTTGATCGCGTCGTTGCCAGTGGCGATCTGATCGGCGGCACTGCCACCGAACTCGCCTACGACGGTGCCGGGCGGCCGTACCAGTCCCGCACGGCCCTCCAGCTGGAAACAACCAAGTACTCCTCCGGCGCCTTCAATTACCGCGCTCCCACGCCGGACCCCACGCTCTCGTCCATGACGGGCGGCGATGATCAGGTGGCCACGCTCGTGCATCAAGTGTTTAGCACGGCCAGCCGCGTGACCGAGCAGCACGTCTTCGACATGAACCACGACGACACAGCCGCGTCGCTGGGCATCGACCTGTCGAATAACGACGATTACGTCCGCCGCAGCGTCTACGTCTGGCACGACAACGCCGACCGCATTACGGCCACCGCCGACTACGGCTCGGGCGACACCACCGCCGACGCCGGCCAGTGGAAGTACGCCGCCGTCCCCAGCCGTCCGGGCACCGCCCCCACGGTCTCTTCAGAGACCAAGCTCGTCAGCCTGTTCGCTTACGATGCCGACACGAGTCGCCTGGAGACCGCCACCGACGCGGCCGGCTTCAAGACCAAAACCTTCTACGACGACCTCGGCCGCGAAACCTGGCTGGCCGAGAACTACGCCGACTTCAACCCGTCCACGCTCACGACTATCTCCGACGGGACCGACTCCTCCAAGGACCGCGTCACCAAAACAGAATACGCCGGGTTCGGCTTGACCACCAAACTCATCGCCTACAACGGCTCCTCGACCGCTGCCCAGGACACGCTGTATCTGTTCGAGGATGCCGTCAATGCGGGCCGGTTGACCAATACGATTTACCCCGATTCGTCCGATACCGCCTCGTCGGGAACCGATCAGATCGAGTTCACTTACAACATCGACGGCTCGCTCGCCGACCGCACCGACCAGCGCGGCACCGTCATCGCCTTCAGTTATGACGATCTGCGACGGCCGCAATCGCAGAAGGTGACCACCCTCGGCGGCTCGACCGACGGAGCCGTCCGCTCCCTCACCCGCAAGTACGACAACCTGGGCCGCCTCACCAAGCTCACCTCGCACGTTAATCAGACGGACGATCCGGACAACACGGCCGACATCGCCAACCAGATTGTCTACTCGTACAACGGGCACCATCTGGTCACCAAGAGCCAGCAGTCGCACCAGGGGGCTGCCGGCGGGACGACGCCCAACGTGATCTACGCGCACGACGTGTCGGCGGAAAGCACCGTGTACAACGACGGCCTCCGCCCGTATCACCTCGTCACGCCCAGCCGCAGCTACCTGTTCTACGACTACGGCCTC
>JAJDEI010000296.1 GCA_029259845.1 Planctomycetaceae bacterium
AGACCGACTACAACGACTGCCGTCCGCCGACTGCCGTCCGCACAGTTCGCTGGGGTACCAAACCCCCAGCGCGTTTGCCGCGAGCCTCACCTCCGCTCAAGCTCGACAAACGGGGGCCGCCCCGACCACCCTCACTCTCACCTCGACCTCTCCGGCGCGGGTGCACGCCGAGGCGAGAGCGAAGGCGGACGGGGCTCAGCACAACCCCCTGGAAAACAACACCTTGATTCCCCCACCCGAACTCTCATAGCACGTGGTCCAACAATTGGGGGCATCCCAAGCGCCCGATCGGTCGAACGCATGTTTTCCCGTGTCGCATACACCCAGTTCGAGTCCCCTCTCGGCTAATGAGTGACGTCGATTGTCACTGCCCCGCTGGCAAGCTGTTGGCGCTGGACTGCCCCAACAACACCAGGTCCGCCGGAGACGCATCACCGGACGCGGCATCAGGCTCGCACGTTTTCCGGACGGAGGGAAACCGCGGACAAGGCTCGCCGTCGCCGTCGTCAATCGGGACCTCCGCCACATCCGGGCTGCGTTGCGGAAGGCGCAAGAATGGGGAGACCTCGATTGTCGTGCCGGCGATCGACTTCGAGAAAGAACCGGAGACCGCAAGACGCTGGGTGACGCCGGACCACTTCGCGGCCATGCTCAAAGTTGCCGATCCTTTCGATTTTCGTGCGGTGATGTGGTAGACTGGCGGACTCTGCCCGCCTTCTTTTTCACGTGATCGCCGCAATGCGTGAGCCCGCCTTGATTTCCCTCCCGGTCCTGTTGCTCCTTGCCTCGGGAATTACCCAGGCGGGGGACATTGACTATCAGCAGCAGGTCAAGCCGCTGCTTGTAAAGAAGTGCGGGACCTGTCACGGGGCGCTCGAACAGGAGGCGGGGCTGCGCCTGGATGCGTCCCAGTTGATTCGGCAGGGAAGCGAGAACGGACCGGTCGTCTCACCGGGAGAAAGTGCGTCGAGCCCGCTGTTACAGCGAGTCATGAGTGCGGATGCGGATGAGCGCATGCCGCCGGAAGGGGAAGGCGAGCCGCTCGATGAGCAGCAGGTCGCGTTGCTGCGGGCGTGGATTGACGCGGGGGCTCCGTCGCCGGACGAGGAGGCGGTGCCGGCGGGACCGCAGGATCATTGGGCGTACCGGGTGCCGCAACGTCCGCAGGTGCCGGACACTTCCGAACAGCCTGCCGCTTCCGGGAATCCGATTGATGCGTTAATCCGGGCAGCACAGGAGGCAGGTGGTGTCACACCGTTTCCACCGGCAGAGAAAGAAACGTTGCTGAGACGGGTGACGATCGACCTGACCGGCCTGCCGCCGACGCGGGACGAGTTGCATGCGTTTCTCAACGACAATTCCGAGGACGCCTACGAGCGTCTCGTCGACCGGCTGCTGGAGAGTCCGCAGCACGGCGAGCGTTGGGCGCGGCACTGGATGGACGTGTGGCGGTACAGCGACTGGGACGGTTACAAAAAGGAACTCCGCGGCAGCCAGCGTCATATCTGGCGGTGGCGGGACTGGATCATCGAGTCGCTCAACGCCGACAAGGGCTACGACCAGATGGTCCGCGAGATGCTGGCCGGCGACGAGCTTGCCCCGGACGACCCGGACACGCTGCGGGCGACCGGGTTCCTCGCGCGGAACTATCACAACAGCAATCGCAACATCTGGCTGGACGCGACCGTCGAGCACACGGCGAAGGCGTTTCTGGGCATGACGATCAACTGTGCCCGCTGTCACGATCACAAGTTTGACCCGATCGATCAGACGGACTACTACGCCTTCCGCGCGATTTTCGAGCCGCACGAGGTGCGCACCGAGCGACTGCCAGGCCAGCCCGACCTGATGCAGGACGGGCTGGCGCGGGTCTTTGATGCCAAGCCGGAAGCGAAGACATTTCTCTACATCGGTGGCAACGAGAAACATCCTGACAAGGAGCACCCGCTCGCTCCGAACATCCCCGGCACGTTTGGCGAATTAGCCGACATCAACGAGGTGCCCCTGCCGGTGACGTCATGGTTCCCCAGCGCCCAAGAATCGGTTCGTCGAGAAGATTTGGCCGCGGCGGAACGGCGGCTTGCCCAAGCGCGGCAAGCGCTCACCAGATGGATTGCCGAACACCGGACGGCGACCGTGGCTGATGCCGTCGATGAAGCGGTTGAGTCATCCGAGCCCCTTTTTCCGCCCGCGCCACCGCTGGCGTTCACCATGCCGTTGGACGAGCAGTTGGCCCGGGCGAAGGTCCGTGTCGCGGAGACGGCGTTGGCATCGCTGCGTGCCCGTTGGGCGGCCGACGAAGCCCGGTACGTGAAGCAGGACGACGAAGCGGTCGGCGCGTTGGCGGTTAAGGCAGCCAAGTGCGAACGGCTTGCCAATTTCCAACAGGCGGCAATGGACGTCCTCCAAAAGGAGCAGGCGCTGCTCAAAGCGGGTGCCGAGAAGGACGATGCGAAACGCAAGCAGGTGACCGAAAAAGCTCGGAAGGAACTCACCGCGGCTCGGGAGAAACAGGCGAAGTCGCGGGAAGCCCTGCGCAGTGACGGCGCCGAATACACGTCTGTCGGCAAGGTCTACCCGAAGGCGAGCACCGGGCGTCGATTGGCCCTCGCCCGTTGGATCACGGCTCGCGGCAACCCGCTCACAGCGCGGGTGGCGGTCAACCACATCTGGCTGCGGCACTTTGGCGAGCCGCTGGTGGCGAACGTGTTCGACTTTGGCCTGCGGTCGCCGCGCCCCAAGCATGCGGATCTGCTTGACTGGCTGGCGGTCGAGTTGATGGAGAGCGGCTGGAGCATGAAGCGGCTGCATCGGCTGATCGTGACATCCGCTGCCTATCGGCGGGCTTCGGCAGCGGAGACGTCGCTCACTGCCGCCAATCGGTCGGTCGATCCGGATAACAAACTGCTTTGGCGTGCCAATGTGCGGCGGCTCGATGCCGAAGTGGTCCGCGACAGCGTGCTCGCCGTCGCCGGGAGTCTCGACACGACCACCGGCGGTCCGGACATCGACTATCACCAGGGAGAAGCCGTCCCCCGCCGCAGCCTGTACTTTCAGCATGCCTACGAGAAGCAGATGACCATGCTGGTGCTTTTCGACGCAGCCAATCCGACCGACTGCTATCGGCGGTCGGAGAGCATCATCCCCCAACAGGTGCTCGCGCTGGCCAACAGCAGCCTCACCTTGGCTGAGTCCCGCAAACTGGCCCGCCAACTGTGGGAGACCGCACAGCAGCAGGACGATCCAGAACGAACGTTTCTGCTTGCAGCCTTTGAGCAAGTGCTGAGCCGCGCGCCAACGGAAGACGAACTGGTGACGTGTCAGGAGTTTCTGGCCGGTCAAAGTTCGCGGCTGTCGGACGCCTCATCGCTCACGGAGTTCGGCGGCCAGGCCGAAACAACCGTCGCCGCATCCGACGACCCGGCCATGCGCGCCCGGGAAAACCTGATCCACGTGCTGATGAACCACAACGACTTTGTGACGATGCGTTAAAGGGAGATCAATGGACCCATTTGAAGTCACACGGCGCAAATCCTTACCTCAGACCCAATCATAATCGTAATCCTACTCTTAATCTTAATCGCCCCTTCCCAACCGTCGCGCGTCCACTCGGCACATGCAAGGCTTTGACCACGAAAAACTGAATGTGTATGCCACGGCCATCCGTTTCGTCGCTTGGGCATCAGTTCTCCTGGAACAGGTTCCGAAGAGTCGTGCGGTTCACAGCCAACTTGATCGAGCGTCGACTTCCATTCCGTTGAACATTGCCGAAGGAAACGGGAAATACCGTCCCGCAGATCGTTGCCGGTACTTTGACATCGCTCGCGGATCAGCACTTGAATGTGCTGCCTGCCTGGATGTGCTTGTCGCCAAAGGAACGGTCGGCCAGGAGTTGGTGAACCCTGGCAAGGTGATGCTTTCGGATATTGTTTCGATGATTGTTGGACTGATTCGGTCGAATTCAGAACATCGATCGGTTTGACGCGCCCTTGACAACAGATGATGCCCAGGGAAGGAGATTATGATGATGAGCAAGATTAGGATTATGAACCTTCAGGGAATTAGATGAGATGCAAGTTCCTGCATATAACTCCGAATTCGAGCCGGAAACACGACGGTCCTTTCTCTCGAAAACGGGAATTGGCAGTGTTGCGCTGAGTGCGATGCTGCAGCGGGAGGGGTTCGCGGAGGAGGTCTTGCCGCACGTTGCTCCGAAGGCGAAGAGTGTGATCTGGCTGTTTATGATTGGTGGTGCCAGTCATATGGAGTCGTTCGATCCTAAGCCCGCGCTCAACCAGTATGCCGGAAAGACGGTTGCGGAGACGCCCTACAAGGATGTACTCGACTCGCCCTATCTGGAGAACGAGCGGGTTGTTGCCTTCGATCCCAACAACGGGTTCATCCGCACGGAACTGTTCCCGTTGCAGGTCGGATTTCGTCCACGGGGGGAGAGCGGGATCGAGATCAGCGACTGGTGGCCCCACTTGAGCGAACAGGCGGATGACCTGTGCCTGATCCGCTCGATGTGGACGGAGGACAGCAATCACGGAGCCCAGTTGCAGTTCCACACAGGGCGGCATCGGCTGGACGGTTTTTTCCCGTCCATTGGCTCTTGGGCCACCTATGGCTTGGGCTCGCTCAACGACAACCTGCCGCAGTTTGTGGTGATGGGGACGCCGGTCGCCGATTGTTGCGGAGGGCGTGAGTGTCACCGTGCGAATTATCTGGGGCCGCGCTACGACGGCGTTCCCCTCAAGATCGACCCCATCGATCCGCTGCCCTACGCGAAGCCGGCGAAAGGCGTCTTCCGGGAAGAGCAGAAAGGGGAGTTCGACCTGTTGCGCAAGCTCAACCGGATGACGGCCGACCGCTTCCCGGACGATGAGGCGGTGCGGGCTCGCATTCGGTCCTACGAACTGGCGTTTCGCATGCAGATGGCCGTGCCGGAGGTCGTTCGATTCGAGGACGAGACCCCCGCCACCCAGGCGATGTACGGGCTCGGCCAAAACGAAACGAAGGACTTCGGTCAGCAGATGCTCGCGGCCCGCCGGCTCGTTGAACGGGGGGTCCGGTTCGTCCAGGTCTATCATGGCAGCAACGGCGGGGCCGGCCAGTGGGATGCTCACAAGGGGCTCAAGAAGGGACATGCCCGGCTCTGCAAACAGATCGACCAGCCGATTGGTGCGCTGCTCAAGGACCTCAAGCAACGGGGGCTGCTGGACGAGACGCTCGTGGTGTGGGCGACGGAATTCGGACGCACGCCCGGCTCCCAACTCACCGACGGTCGCGACCATCACCCCTTCGGTTTCAGCGTGTGGATGGCCGGCGGCGGCATCAAAGGGGGCATGGCCCACGGGCGAACGGACGAGATCGGCTTCCACGCCGTCGAGGACCGTCACTATGTCACAGACATTCACGCCACGCTGATGCATCAACTCGGCCTAGACGCGCGGCGACTCGTCGTCCCCGGTCGCCAACGGCTGGAACGGGATTTCGGCCATCCGATTCATCAAGTGATCGCATAGTTCACCTGCAACGCTTCTCTTTCACTCCGGAGCACGAAACATGTCGAAACTCACTCGCCGCGACTTTGTGAAGGCGGCTGCTGCCAGTACGGCGTTCGCACCGTTCACCATTTCAGGGACCAAGGCTTCCGGAAACGTGCTGGGGGCCAACGACCGCATTCGGCATGCGGTTGTGGGCATTCATGGCCGCGGTCGCGGGCACATGTCTGACATGGCCGCAATGGACGACGTCGACGTGACGTATCTGGCCGATGTCGATGCGCGGCTGTTCGATTCGCGGACGAAGATGATCGAAGAGAAAGGGGGCAATACGCCCCAGTGTGTGCAGGACGTCCGCGAAGCGCTGGATGACCCCAACCTGGACACAATTTCGATCGCGACCTGTAATCACACGCACTCGCTGATCGCCATTTGGGCCTGCCAGGCAGGCAAAGACGTGTACGTCGAAAAACCGCTGAGCCATAACATCTTCGAAGGACGCAAGCTGGTCGAAGCCGCTGAGAAATACGATCGCGTGGTGCAGCACGGGACGCAGCAGCGCTCAAGCCAGGGCCGGGCCGATGAGATCTCCGCCGTCCATTCGGAGAAATACGGCAAACTGCTGGTCTCGAAGGGTTACTGCTGTAAGCCACGGTGGAGCATCGGACTCAAGCCGAACAAACCCGCTCCGAGCGAAGTCGACTTCAACCTCTGGCTGGGACCGGCCCCCGAACAGCCCTATCACGAGAACCTGGTGCATTACAACTGGCACTGGTTCTGGGACTTCGGCTGCGGCGACACGGGCAATCAGGGCGTACACGAGATGGACGTCGCCCTGTGGGCCATCAAGGATGCGACCCTGCCGACGCGCGTGTGGAGCGTGGGCGGTCGCTTCGGCTATGACGACCAGGGGGAAACGCCCAACACGCAGGTCACTGTCTACGAGTTCGGCGACGTGACCATGTTGTTCGAAACCCGCGGTCTCGTCGGCAAGCACAAAGGGGCCGACCGGATCGTCGCCAACGAATACTATACGACCGAAGGCATGATCCGTGGCGGCCAGTTCCATCCGTCGAACGGAGGCAAGCCGGAGCCGGTCGTTGCTGAGAATGCGCGACAGGTCACTCCGGGCGGTCCGTTTGGAAGTTTCGTGACAGCGGTCCGCAGCCGCGCTCCGGAAGCCGTCAACGCACCCGTCGAGGTGGGCCACAACGCGAGTGCCCTCTGCCATCTGGCCAACATCGCCTACCGCGTCGGCGAGCCGGCGGACCTGTCGACCGTCAAGAGCCGGTTGGGCGACAACCCGCAGGTGCTGGCGAGTTTCGACACGGTCGAGCGCAACTTGACAGCGATCGGCGCCGATCCGGCGGAACTGGAGTACCAACTGAGCCGCCAGTTGGAGTTCGATCCCCAGACCGAGCGGTTCACAAGCCGCGATGCCAACGCTCTGCTCACGAGGAACTACCGCAAGCCGTTCGCTGTCCCCGAAGTGGTATAGGCCGTGGGATCTCCTGCAATGCTGAGCGGCCGATTGATCGTGATGGCAACACTCGTCGGCGGAGTCGCGGCGAGTGTTGCTGACGACGGCCTTGGTCCAGCAACGGAGAGCGTGCAAATTGAAGCGGGCGACCTGGCGGTGCGGTTTCGGAGCAACTCGGCGTCGCCGGGCGTGTTGAGCGGTGTCCAGTCGTTGTTCAACGTCAAGGACGCTCCCGGCTATGACGCTTACGATCCGGATGGGCGGGGGTCGTCGGCGGGGCTGAATTTCGAGCACATCATCTCCGGCCACCAAAGCCCGCACAACAAGTTCACGCCTCGAAGCGGGCCGTTCACGCTGCATCGGTTACCGAATCAACGGTCGGTGCGACTTGTTCGCCAGGCGGAGGACAGCCCCTGGCGAATGGCAAGCACGCTGACGTACACCGTCACCGAACCGCACTTCATCGATTTCGACTTTCGCTGCACACCTGAGGACGCTTCGCTGTTCGGCGAGCGTGGTTGGGCGCTGCTGTTCTTCGCCAATTACATGAACGAAGTTGCCGGGACGGCGCTCCATTTCCGCGGGATCGAATCACCCGGCGCGGAAGAGACCTGGGTCGCCGCCGATGCGCCGCGCGGCCATCCCGACTGGAACAAGGGAGGCAACTACCGCCATCGGAACGCCGCCGCCCTGGCGTACGACGACGACGTGACGTTCCGCCTCAACACGTGGAGCTATGAGTGGCCGCGCTTCACCAGGCCGTGCTACTTCGGACGAGCCGCGCAGGGAATGACGCTGATCCTGATGTTCGATCGCGGCCATTCCCCGGAAGACGAGATACGTCTGAGCCTCTACAAGTTCAAGGTGGACGACAGCCGCAAACGTCCGGCGTGGGACTTTCAGTATGTCATCCACCGCGTGGAAACCGGCCGGGAGTACGGGTTCCGCGGCCGGCTTGTGTGGAAGAAGTTTGTCAGCCCGGAGGACTGTCTCGCCGCGTACGAGCGGTGGGCTGAGCAGGCCGATTGAAGTGAGTGCGCCATCAGTCATTGGAACGTTACGCTTACACTGTCATCACGCGGAGCGTGAAGACCACTTTCGAGTTTTCCGCCAGAAACTAGGTCGTGTTGACATTCAAGGATGGGTAGCACGGGTTGTCCCAACCCGTGTCGCCCCGCGACAAGAAGCCTCTGGGTGAATCGTCCGTTGAAGGACACGCTTCCCGCCGCTGCGCGGCACCGGTTGGGACAACCGGTGCTACCCGAAAGCCCCTGCAAAACGGATCGTTTGAATGCCAACACGACCTAATTCGCCCAAGGGATTTTGTCGCCGTTGTAGCGTTCGAAGAACAGCCATCCGAGTTCCTCGCTCAGCCGGGACAGGTATTCGCGCTTGAATTGCAGGAAGGAGATTTCCTCCGTCGAACGGGGGGTGAGCGTGGGGAACAGCGAGTCGATTTCGGTGGAGAACAGTTCTTCGCCCGCACCGCCCTCGTCCATTTCGATGACGCTCACGTACACCTCGGCGCGGCCGCGGTAGAGCGTGTGGCTGTTTTCCTCGTAGAGCGAAAAGTCGGTCAGTTCGATGTCGATCACATGCGTTGCGTTGAGGGCTTCGCCGATTTCCTCCGGACGCTCCCAGTCGGCATGCTCGTCCATCCAGGCACGCACGTAGTCGGGGTGCACCACGTTGATGTGGTGCTCGCTCAGCCGGAAGGACAGCGCCGACGCGATTTCCGCATCGATTTTCGGGTACTCGAATTTCAACTCGGTCGGAGCATAACAGACGACGGCGACCCGCGTTTCCTTGCCGGTCAACGACAGGCCGGTCTCCGCATCGAAACCCGGCTCAATCGACGGCGGACCGCCCAGCAGATAGCCGAGCAACACGAATTGCGCACACCCGGGCAACGCAACCATCGCCCCCAGGGCGGCCATTCCCGCCAGGAAAACTCGGACGCGGTTCACAGGCTTGAAAAGAGCTGCTGTCATGGAGTGTTAGTTGACTCGTTGATTCATTGATTTGTTGGCTCGCCATCAATGACGAATCAACGCATCAACGTGGTAACGAATCAACTCCTTCAAAACGTTTCGTTAGTGCGGAATTCGTAGAACATGCGGCCGATCTCGCTCGACAGGTTGTCGATGAACCGGTTGCGAAAAACGCGTTCGGGCGTTCGGTCGGCGGGGACCGGATGCTTGCCGGGGTACTCAACGTCGAACTCCCGCTCGAAGACCTGGACGGCATGTTTGGCGGACGCCTGTTCGTTGGCACCGCGGATTTCGTAACCAAAAACGAACCCATACGACCGTCCGTGAAAGAGCTGCGGACTGTTGGGAACGAGATGGGAGAATTGTTGGATGTCGACATGGAACATGTAGTCGGCGTCGACGGCGTCGACGATCGCTTGCAGCTCGAAAACGCCACCGTTGTCGTCGAGAGCCGTGCTCACCTCGTCAGCATCGACGACGTTGATATCGCGGCGGCGCATCGTGCGGATCAACTCCTCCTGGATGTCAATCGACACCATGTCGTATTCGGAGGTGATGCTGTCCGGTGCCGTGCAGACCAGCGCGACACGCGCACCGTCTTCAAGCGACTTTCCGGTCAACTGTTCGAAAATGCCGTCCTGCTTGGGATCGCCGTAGAAGATGCGGCCCACGACGGCCATTTGTGCGCAGCCGCCGATCAATGGCAGACACAGCAATCCGCCCAGCAGCCGGCGCCGCGAGAGGCGTGGTGGCGAATCGGGCATGGATGTGGTAACGGACGGAGACGGCATACGTCAGGGAACCGTTGGGCGAAGGCGGAATTCGGAATGGGGAATGGGGAATGCGGAATTCCGCATTCCAACTCCGACAAACCTCAGGCGATGACCCACACGAGCCATTGCAGAAGGAACAGGCCGCTGAGGAACAGGAGGGAGGTGATGAGGAGACGTTCGGGATAGGTCACGAGCCACAGACGGCCCTTCGCCATACTGATCCAACACCAGGGGATCAGCAGGGCACACACGCCAGCGAGGACAAAGGCCGCACCGTTCGCCCGAATGGCGGACGGCCACTCGCCCCGGACAAAGTGGGCGAAACTGGTCGTCGCCCCGCAACTGGGACACGGCACGCCGGTCAGCATGCGGAGCGTGCACGGTGGCAGCCCGAATTGCTGATGCGTTCCGAACCCCTGCGGGTCGGGTGAGACGGAAGCCGCGACTGCGAATCCCGCCAACAGAAACAGGCTCCATCCCGCCAGCAGCACCTTGCCGCCGCGAATCAATGGAAGCTCATCTCGTAACTGTCTGTGATTCATGAGTGAGAGAGGGGCCGAGTGATACCGGATCGCGTCGGGAGCAACAAGGGCGACAACTTGAGGCGAACTGCATGAAATCGAAGAGAAATCCCCGGAAAACAGGGTCGGCGCACACGTTTCCGTCGCAGTGCACGGCCACCCAGCTTACTGCATCAGCGGGAATTTCGGCAGAAATCACCGCTCAGACCTCGTTTGAACGGCCGGATTGCCTACACTCAAAGCAACAAGAGAGCACTGGGCGACGATTCTCCGTCGTCGACGAGTGGCTTCGCCGCTGTATTCTCGCCGCCGTGACCCAGGACTTGAGACCCCCCACGATGACTGCGACCGTAATGCCCCCCGCCACCGGATTTGACGAGACCGTCTTCGCCGCCTTTCTCCAGGCTCGCAACGAACCGCAATGGATCCAGGGCCAGCGACGGGAGGCGTTCGCCCATTACCAGCGGATGCTGGGCGAACCGCTCAACCCGGAGGAATACAAGCGGATTGACCTGCGAACGTTTCGACCGAACGAATACGTCTGCGGCGGCGCAGCTTTGGCGGCGGGCAGCGGGCAGAAACCGGAAGGCTCCCCAGTTGCCGGCACAGCGTCGCAGGCAGACTCCCCCCTCACCGCTCGCCCCACGTCCCTCACCACCCTCATGCAGGATCGGGCTGAGTTTGGCGGCACCGTCGTCCACGAAGACGGGCTGTGCCTGCGGTCTTCGCTCAGTGATGAGCTTGCCGCACAAGGTGTGCTGTTCGGCGATCTCGCAGCACTGCTGCCGCAGCATCGCGACGTGTTGGAGCCCTACTTCCTCACACGGGCGGTGACGGCGGAGACCGATCGCTTCTCCGCGTGGCACGCCGCCTTCTGGACCGGAGGGACCGTCCTGTTTGTGCCCCGCAACGTTGAGGTCGGCGTCCCGCTGTACAGTCTCATCCGGCTGGCACGGGAGCGAACGGCCGACTTCTCGCATACGCTGGTGATTCTGGAAGAAGGCGCATCGGCGACGCTGCTGGAAGAGACGTCCTCCTCTGATCCCGACGCGGCGGGGTTGCATGTCGGTGCAGTCGAGCTGATCGTCGGGCCCGGAGCGCGATTGCGGTACGTTCAACTCCAGAATTGGAACGGGGCGGTCAAACACTTCGCCCATCAGTCGGGACGAGTCGCGAGGGACGCCATGTTGCAGTGGACCGTCGGTGCCTTGGGAGCGCGGCTGTCACACATTCATCAGGACGTACATCTCGACGGCCGAGGGGCCCATGCCGAGGTCAACGGAGTCACTTTCGCGACCGACCGGCAGCTCATCTCCTATTACACACAGCAGACGCATCACCAGCCGGACACGAGCAGCGATTTGCTCTACAAGGAGGTGTGCCGCGACAAATCCCGCGTCATCTGGCGGGGGATGATCAAGGTCGATCCGGACGCGCAGAAGACCGATGGGTATCAGCGCAACGACGCGCTGATGCTCAGCCGCGACGCCCGGGCCGATGCCATTCCCGGCCTGGAGATCGAAGCCGACGACGTCCGCTGCACCCACGGAGCAACCGCCGGCCGTGTGGACGACGAGCAGCTTTTTTACGCGATGTGCCGCGGCATGTCGCGGTATGAGGCGATGCACATGATCGTGGAGGGCTTCTTCGCCGAGGTCTATGACCGCGTCCCCGTGGAGCTCGTCCGCGAGACGCTCAGCCAGGCGGTCGAACGCAAACTGGGGATTGGCGATTGACTGGAGGGGGGGGTAAGAATGGAGACCAGAGGCTTGGCCGTAGGTCGTGTTGACATTCAATCCGTCGGTTTTTCCGCAGGAAATGGGGTCGCACCGGTTGTTCCGACCGGTGCCGCGCAGCGGCAGGAAGCCTGTGCCTGACCGGACGATTTCCCCAGAGGCTTCTTGTCGCGTTGCGACACGGGTTGCGACAACCCGTGCGACCCAGTTCGTATGTCAACACGACCGAGGAAGCTGAGAGTTCAGATTTGAGATTCCAGAGTTGAGATTTCAGATCTGAGATTTGAGAATTCAGATGGGACATCTCAAGGTCACGAGTCCCGACCGGAGATTCGACGCCGCGGCTTCGAGAGTTCAAATCGCCGATGAACGAACCGGCTCGCGACGATCCGCTGGAGACACCCGTGCAGTTTGTGCGTGGGGTCGGGCCGCGCAAGGCGGAGCTACTGGCGAAGCTCGACATTCTCACGGTGAGCGACCTGTTGTGGCATCTGCCGCGAGACGTGCTCGACCTCACCGATGTGCGTCCGCCGGACGAATTGGTTGAGAAGGTCGAACAGACCGTTCGCGGGACCATCGTCGACGTCGATGCGCGGCAAGTCAGTGGCGGGCGGACGATGACTGCCGCGCTGATCGACTGCGGCGGGGAGTATGTGCGCGGCGTGTGGTTCAATCAGCCGTGGATGCTCAAGCGGCTACAGATGAATCAGAGCGTCCTGTTTTCAGGAAAGCCGAAGCGGCATCAGGGACGCTGGGAGTTCCCGCATCCCCGGGTGCAATGGCTCGACGACGATGACTCGTCAACAGCGGCCGACGCCGCCGGCAACGTGCTGCCCCGGTATGGGCTCACGGAAGGCCTCCGCATGCACGAAATGCGGCGGATGACTCGCAACGCAGCGGAAGATTTCGCCCCCCGCATTGCCGACCCGTTGCCGGCAAGTTTCCGGGACACGATGAACCTGCCGGTGCTGCACGAGGCGGTGCTGCGGCTGCATGTGCCGCGATCAATGAGCGAGTACGAAGCGGCGCGGCACCGGGTGCTGTTCGACGACCTGCTCGAGTTTCAACTCGCATTGGCGCTGCGGCGACGGGCCTGGAGTCGACAGGATGAAGCACCCGTCCTCAACACGACCGCAATGATCGATGCCCGCATCCGGCGGCGGTTTCCGTTTCGGTTGACGGACGGGCAGGAGGCGGCCATTCGCGATGTCGTCGCCGACCTGCGTTCCGGCGCGGCGATGCATCGGCTGTTGCAGGCGGATGTGGGAGCAGGCAAGACAGTGATCGCCGTGTATGCCATGCTGGTGGCGGTGGCGTGCGGCTATCAAGCCGTACTGATGGCGCCGACGGAACTGCTCGCCGTGCAGCATGCCGAAACGATCGGGACAATTCTGGAGGGGAGCCGCGTCCAACCGGCACTGCTCACCGGCAGTTTGACAGCCGCCGCACGACGAGAAACGCTCGAAGCGATCCGCCGCGGAGACACGCAACTCGTCATTGGTACGCAGGCGGTCATTCAAAAGGACGTCGAATTTGCCAAGCTGGGCGTGGCGGTGATCGACGAGCAACACAAATTCGGCGTTGCCCAGCGGGCCCACATCTCCGCCGGTGACGCCAATCCGCACGTGCTGGTGATGACGGCGACGCCGATTCCACGCAGCCTCTGTTTGACGCAGTTCGGCGATCTTGACCTGACGGTGATGACCGACCTGCCGCCCGGCCGGCAAAAGGTCGTGACGAGCCGCATCACCGGCGAAGGAGCGCGTCAGAAAGCGTGGGACTTCGTCAAGAAACAGCTCCGTGCCGGGCGGCAGGCGTACATCGTCTGTCCCCTCGTGAAAGGTGAAGCCGCAAGCGATGACGGGCCGCGCGGGGCGGACGTGATCTATGAGCGGGTCGTCCGGGCGTTGCCCGATTTCCATGTCGGTCTGGTCCACGGACAGATGGACCGCGCCCACCGCTCCGAAGTCATGGACCACTTCCGCGACGGCGCGCTCAACGTGTTGGTCTCCACGACGGTGATTGAGGTCGGCGTCGACATCCCCAACGCGACGATCATGATTGTGCTCGATGCGGAGCGATTCGGCCTCTCGCAGTTGCATCAGTTGCGGGGCCGCATCGGCCGGGGTGCCTTTCAGGGATACTGTTTTCTGTTCTCCGAATCCTCCGCACCAGAGGCGGCGCAGCGACTGCATGCAATGGAGATGACAACGGACGGGTTCCGCATCGCCGAGACCGACTTTGAACTCCGCGGGCCGGGAGACGTCCTCGGCACCCGTCAGCACGGAGAGCTGCCTCTGCGCATCGCCAACCTCCGGCGAGACGCCAAAATCCTGCAAGAAGCCCGCCGTGAAGCGTTCGCACTCGTCGGCTCGGGCGACTTCGATGCCCCGGAATTCGCCCCCCTGAAGGGACGAGTGCTCGACCGTTTCGGCCGGCTGATGGACCTGCCGCAGAGCGGGTGAGCCCCCGAAGCAGACCTGCCGATTGGACCCCTCGGAAACGTTCGACGTCGCCAATCGAATCAGAGCCCGGAGCGTCCGTTTTGAGGCTCCACGTTTCGGTCAGATGCGTTCGATCTTGCCGAATACGACTCCCGCCACCGAAACCCGGAGCGTCAGCGAGGGAGTCCTTTCATGCATATCGAGGCGTCCTCGCTAACGCGTCGGGTTACGGTGAGTCGCGACAGTGCAACATCAAAGAGCGTCAGCGACGGGACATTCGGACAGCGCAACTTGCCATGACCTCCCTCAACGCCATTCCTGGACACATCGGTTGTCCGGTTCACAATTTCGCCCCGCGATCCGGGCCGTCGGAGGGGCTGCTGTTTACGGAAGCTGCTGATTTTGTTGATGTTACGCGACGACTGTTGGGTGGGCGAACAACATTGGGCTTGTCGGAATCCGGGTTGCAGCGGATAATTCTGACTCTGAAGCCTTTCCACGCCGGCGCCAAGGACTGCTCCGGCGAAACACGACTGGCGGCACGCCCGACGCCGCCGGCCAACTTCCTTCCGCTATTTGGCAACTCGGTGCCTGACCATGGACGGTCGCTTCTCATTCCCGCCTTTTCCCAGCTGCATCATTGCGCGGGGGCCCCTTGCGGGTTCTTGTTGCGCGGACGACTCACTGCAGCACTCGTCAGCGATGGAAGGAGACGCGATTGTCAGCGCAGGGACCGAACCGATCGCCGTGACACCGGGAGGATGAGAGTCCCCACAGTTTGTCGGGTCCGAGAAGGAGCCCTTCATGGCGACCGGACACGCACTGCTCGAACAAATCTCTCAACGGCAGAGTCCCGAACAGTTCCGCCAGGAGCACTGGCAGGGGACCTTTGCTGAGTACCTCGACATCGTCAAGAGCGACCCCACCGTCGCCCGCACGGCCTATCAGCGGCTGTACGACCTGATCCTCGCCGAGGGGACCTACCCCGTTGAAGGCCGCAAGGATCAGGTCCGCTACAAGTTCTTCGACGATCCGCACGGCGAAGGCGAAGACGCCATCTTCGGCCTCACGCGGCCGTTGATGGAACTGGTCAACGTGTTCAAATCCGCCGCCCTCAAGTACGGCACCGAACGCCGCGTGCTGTTGCTGCACGGACCGGTCGGCAGTTCCAAGTCGACGATCGCCCGCCTGCTCAAACGGGGAGCCGAACGCTACAGCCGTTCCCAACAAGGAGCCCTGTTTACCTTCGGGTGGAAAGAGGAGGACGGCACCATCACCTGGGATCCGATGAACAGCGAGCCGCTGCAACTCATCCCCGTGGCGCACCGCGAGGAGATCGCCGCCTTCCTCAACGAAGGCCGCGGCGAGAAAGGGTATCCGATCGAAATCGAAGGCGATGTCTGTCCGCTCTCCCGCTGGTATTTCCAGGACCGGCTCGAAAAATGTGACGGAGACTGGACCAAAGTGCTGGAAGACGTCGTCGTCAAACGCGTGTTCCTCTCCGAGCAGGACCGCGTGGGCATCGGCACCTTCCAGCCCAAGGACGAAAAGAACCAGGACTCCACCGAACTGACCGGCGACATCAATTACCGCAAAATCGCCGAGTTTGGCACCGAATCCGACCCGCGGGCCTTCAACTTCGACGGCGAGTTCAACGTTGCCAACCGCGGGCTCATCGAATTCATCGAAGTCCTCAAGCTCGACGTCGCCTTCCTGTACGACCTCCTCGGGGCGTCGCAGGAGCACAAAATCAAGCCGAAGAAGTTCGCGCAAACCGATATCGACACGGTCATCATCGGCCATACCAACGAGCCGGAGTACCGCAAACTGCAGTCCAACGAGTTCATGGAGGCGCTCCGTGACCGGACGATCAAAATCGACGTGCCCTACGTCACGGTCCTCAACGAAGAGATCAAAATCTATCAAAAGGACTACAACCAGCAGCGCGTCCGCGGCAAGCACATCGCCCCGCACACGCTGGAGGTCGCCGCCATGTGGGCCCTGCTCACGCGGCTCGAACAGCCCAAACATCACGGGCTCACGCTGCTGCAAAAGATGAAGCTCTACAACGGCAAGACCCTGCCGGGCTTCACCGCCGAGAACGTCAAGCAGCTCCGCAAGGATGCGCGGCACGAAGGCCTCGAAGGTATCTCCCCGCGCTACGTGCAGGACAAAATCTCCAACGCGCTGGTCGTGAATACCGAAGCCACCAGCCTCAACCCCTTCATGGTCATGAACGAACTGGAAGGCGGGCTCAAGCACCACTCGTTGATCGGCAGCGAGGACGAACGCGAACATTACCGCCAGCTGATCTCGATGGTCAAGGAGGAGTACACCGACATCGTGAAGAACGAAGTCCAGCGTGCCATCGCCGCCGACGAGGACGCGCTCACCCGGCTATGCGGCAACTACATCGACAACGTCAAGGCTTACACCCAACGGGAGAAGGTCCAGAACCGGTTCACTGGCGAAGACGAGGAACCGGATGAACGCCTGATGCGGTCGATCGAAGAGAAGATCGACATCCCCGAAAGCCGGATGGACGACTTCCGCCGCGAGATCATGAACTACATCGGCGCGCTGGCCATCGACGGCAAGACGTTCGACTACCGCACGAACGAACGCCTGCAAAAGGCCCTCGAAATGAAACTGTTCGAGGATCAGAAGGACACCATCAAGCTCACCAGCCTCGTCTCCAACGTGGTCGACGCCGACACGCAGGAGAAGATCGACATCGTCAAAGGCCGCCTGATCCGCAACAACGGCTATAACGACGAATCGGCCACCGACGTCCTCCAATACGTCGCCAGCATCTTCGCCCGCGGCGACGCCAAGAGCGACGAGGGGTGACGTTCACGGAGTTCTGATTCACCGCGGAGACACGGAGGACGCGCGGAGACTGACAAAACATCGCTTGCGGTTTCGCAGTCATTCCAACCCATCGGCGCGGTCCGGAGATTCCGCGACTGCCTCCAGAACGACACCGTATTTGTCCGTTTCATCACAAACAAAACGATTGGCGCCACTCACACACGACGTTAGCCTGCAAAATGTAGCCGTAGGGTGCGTGTCCGTTGGTCAAGTTGGTGCGTTCTGTTGGTGTGGAGCGTCGATCGACAACCTGCGCTGAATCCGCGATCCGAACGCACCGTCATTCATCGCCCACGCACCCTACGGTACTGGTGCTCAATCCATTGAGGAGGGACCAATGCGTCGACGCAATCGGATCGCAATCACGTTTCTTGGTGGCATCCTCCTGTCTGCCGACGGTGTGACCCTTGCCACCGTCGACCCGAACGCACGTGTTGAACTTCCCCCGCTGAGCACGATCCTCCGCGAGTGGTCGGTCGCCATGAGCGTCGACCGTCCTCGGCAGCTTCACTTCCGGCGATATGAGTACGACTCCATTTTCTACCTGGAGAAGCGCAACACCGGCTCCTTCACCCTCGACCGGGACGAAAAAGCTCGCTTCCTGATGGCGGCTGCCAAGATCCCCGAGGGAGCCGCCTCCAGAAAGATACACAACGGCGTCCCCTACGAACTGGCATCACCGGCTCCCTTCCAATGGTACTGGGGAGACTCGAATCTCTACATGCTTGATCCTGTGGAGATGACGGCGTGGCGAACAGCGTGTCATCTCGAGCCAGCCTGGTTCGACTGGTGCCGGTATCTCAGAAACCCCAAAACGGCCTTCCCCTTCATGCTGGGGATGTCGGAAGAAGAATTGAAAACTCTCTGCGATTGGAAGACCGATGAAAACTGGAAACGGCGAGACGCCGAGATTCATCTCGTCGGGACCGTGCTGACAGCCCATGAATCCCTGGCCAGTGGCAACAATCCGCTCGACGAGAACCTCGATCCTCGACGGTCGTTACAGCACTTCGTTCAAATCGAGGTCCTGCTCGACCGCCAGACGTACGAGATCCGAGCCCTTCGGTTCAGAGATCATGTTGACAATGAGACCGTTTACGTCATCGACCGGATCGTGGACGTGACGGGAGAATTCTGGACGCCCGACCTGACGGGATACGAAATTGAATGAACGAAACCCGTTCCCGCATTTGCTATCATGGGGAAACCCCGACTCGTAAATCAGCCGGGTAGGTCCGGCTATGCCGGACGCGGATGCTTGAGCATGCAACATTCATCCACAGACGTCCGGCAAAGCCGGACCTACGTCGCTAGTTAGGCTTCATGGGCATTAGGCGTCACAAGAAGTTGTTCTTGATTGGCGGTGGGATGTTCCTCGCCGCCTACCTTGGTCTCTATGTCGTCAACGCGGCATTTGGCGGCTATGATCCGTACTATACTTCCGATGGCAGAAGGCGATACGAGAGTGGTCTGTTGATGCATGATTGCATCATGTGGCAGCCCAGATTTGGTTACTACTACAACGTGTATCGCCACGACTTCGTGGGCCTCGTTTTCTGTCCACTGCTCCGGCTTGACCATCGCTACATCCACAAGACACACTCCATTGCGGATGACGATTTCCCGAATTGGTGGGCGGGTGTGACTGAGGCAGACATCCACCCCGCCAATCGAAGCGACTTTCAGAGTTGGGGAATGGAGGAACCGAAGAAGTAGTCGCGTAGTAGCCGTAGGGTGCGTGGCCGTTGGTCAAGTTGGTGCGTTCTGTTGGTGTGGAGCGTCGATCGACGATCTGCGCTGAATGCGCGAGCTGAACGCACCGCCATTCATCGCCCACGCACCCTACGGCACTCGCCACAACCCGGTGATGTGGGTCGTTCGTGACCGCATTTGCTATCATGGAGGAGCCGCTACTCGATATTACACAAGCCCATGAGCACCGTCACCGAACCACAGGCATCCGCCACTCCGAAGCCGTTGGACCCTGTCGCCGAGCCGCGCTCCCAGCGCGGCACGCCGACCTGGGAGATGGCGCGGTTCCATCCCCATCAGGGTGAGTGGACCGAAGAGGAGTACTTCTCGCTCGAGACCAACCATCTCATCGAGTTTAACAACGGCGTGTTAGAGTTCCTGCCGATGCCAGAATTGATACACCAGTTGCTTTCCTCGTTTTTGTATGAATCATTGAAAGGTTTTGTCAGGGAGCGAAAACTTGGAACCGTTCTCTATGCGCCGTACCGAGTACGCGTCGCTGAGGGAAAACATCGCGAGCCCGATGTACTCTATGTCCCTCGGGGTGGAACCATGCATCGCCACTACACCGGCGATGCCAAGCTTGTCATCGAAGTCGTCAGTGAGGGAGCCGATAACCGTGCACGGGATCTCGTCGAGAAGCGTGCCGACTACGCAGCCGCCGGTATCCCGGAGTATTGGATTGTCGACCCGGAGACGCAGACGATCACCGTGCTTGCGCTCGATGGCGAAGCCTACAAGACGCACGGCGAATTCCAACCGGGACAGACGGCGACGTCCGTGCTGCTGGACGGCTTCGCGGTTGATGTGCAGGCCTGTTTCGACGCGGCGAATGTGGACGATGAGGTCCCGGAACGTGGCGAAGCGTGATTGGTCGTACCGGTCTGGGCGGTTCGGCGTTTCGCCTCTTTCAGGCCGCGTCTTGACCTCGGCGGCTCATGGTAATACAATAGAACCACATTGGTAATACACTCTTGGCGTCGGACGATGCGGACGATTTCCTTGAAACTGCCCCCCGATTTGGACCGAAGGCTGACAGACCTGGCGGCACAGCGTGGGCTGAGCCGGTCGGCCATCCTTCGTGAGGCCTTGGAGAGCTTCGCCAAGGGAAGTGCCGATTCAGTGACCGCCCGCGCCGGTGAGCTGGTCGGTTCCCTGGAGGGGCCTCGTGATCTCTCGATGTCCGCCAGGCACATGCGAGGATACGGGCGGTGACGTCGGTGATTGTTGACACAGGGCCGCTGGTGGCGCTCCTCAATCGCCGGGATGAGCACCACGATTGGGCCAGGGACGTGCTGGAGACAATCCAACCGCCGCTATTCACCTGCGAATTGGTCCTCTCGGAGGCCTGTTTCCTGCTTCAGCGATTCCCCGGCGGGTCGGCAGCCGTGCTGGAACTCGTGAACCGGCGGGTCATTGATCTCCGCTTCTCGCTCGCCGATGAAGGGGACCGCGTCGGTCGGTTGATGAACAAATACCACGAAATTCCGATGTCTCTGGCGGACGCCTGCCTGGTAAGGATGGCCGAATTGAACCCCACGTCCCCCGTCCTCACCCTCGACGGGGACTTTCGTGTCTATCGCAAGGAGCGTCGTCGGCGCATTTCCGTGCTCATGCCCGGAGATTGACATTCGAGCGACGGAAGAACAAGGGAGTAGTCTCTCATGAGCCGCGCCATTGACCGTGACAAGAAACGCTTCGATCAGATCGTGCGGGGGAAAATCCGTAAGGATCTGCGGAAGTATGTGAATCACGGCGAGATGCTGGGACGCAAGGGGCGGGAGACGGTTTCGATTCCCGTGCCCAACATCGATATTCCGCACTTTCGGCATGGGCAGCGGGGGTCAGGAGGCACGGGACAGGGAGAGGGAGAGGTCGGACAGCCGATCGGTCGCGGACAGGATGACGGTGACGGACAGGGGCAGGCGGGGAGCGAGCCGGGCGCTCACATTCGTGAAGTCGAGGTGTCCCTCGAAGAACTGGCAGAGATGCTGGGCGAGGAACTTGAGTTGCCCGCCATCGAGCCCAAGGGCAAAGACACGATCAAATCCAAAAAGGACAAATACAACACCATTGGCCGCACCGGCCCGAATTCGCTGCGGCACTTCAAACGGACCTACAAGGAGGCGCTCAAACGGCAGATTGCCAGCGGGCAGTACAACAAAGAGCGGCCGATTATTATCCCCGGCAAGGAGGACGAGCGCTTCCGCAGTTGGAAGACGGTGATGGAGCCGCAGGCGAATGCGGCCATCATCTACATGATGGACGTCTCCGGCTCGATGACCGACGACCAGAAAGAGATCGTACGGATCGAGTCATTCTGGATCGACACGTGGCTCCGCAGCCAGTACGACGGCGTCGAGCGGCGGTACGTCGTGCACGACGCTGTCGCCCATGAAGTGGATGAGGACACCTTCTACCGCATCCGCGAATCGGGCGGCACGCGGATCTCTTCGGCCTACAAGAAGGCGTCACAGATCGTCAGCCGCGATTTTCCGCCCCACGATTGGAATCTCTACTGCTTCCAGTTTTCCGACGGCGACAACTGGGGCGAAGACAACCGCGACTGCCTCAAGCTGCTGATCGAGGGCCTGTTGCCGCACTGCAACCTGTTCTGCTACGGACAGGTTGACAGCCCCTACGGCTCCGGCGATTTCATCCGGGAACTGAGCAAGCTGACCGACGAGCACGAAAACCTCGTCCTCAGCGAGATCGAGAGCAAAGAGGGCATCTACGACTCGATCAAGACATTCCTCGGCAAGGGACGGTGACCGCTTCGTTCTTGTCTTGGTTGAAGCTCGTTCCGGATGAGTGTCGCGGAGAGAACCCCAACGCTGCTCACTCGCCCGTGTGACTCACACGCCAGTGTGACCCAGTGTGATCCTGAGGGTCACCCAACGGACCGAGTCGGGAGCCAGTGGGATGTTGTCGTCGGGAATGCCTGTCTGGGCGTCCAGGAGGTCTTGTTGGGGAGCGTTGATGCCGGCCGCGCTGCAGGAAAACGTGGCCGTCTCGTCGGAGCAGTTGGCGACGATGAGCAGTTGCTGCGACTTGTCGAGGGAGGTTCGCAGGAATGCGATTTGTGCCGGGTGCTGCGGAGAAAGGACGGTCTGAACGGCGTCGGGATGGAAGGCGGGTTGCTGGCGGCGCACGTCGAGCAGGTGCCGATAGCCGTCGAGCACCTGCCGTGAGGCAGACTGTTCGTCCTGCAGGAGTGCTTGCAGTTCGGACTGTTCGTACTTGCGGCGGTTGATCGTCCGCGCGCGGCCGGTTTGCTGGACTCCTGCTGAGAAGTTGGGTGTGCCGACCAGACTGTGAAAATAGATGCCGGGCATCCCCTGCAGGGCGAGCATGATTGCCTGTGAAGAGAGGAACCGGCGGACGTGCTGTTCGGTCGTGACACCGGGTCCTCCGAGGGCGGAGAAGTACGTGATGTTCAGTTCGTACGGACTGTCGCTGCCGTCGGGGTTGCGTTTGGTGCTGACGCGTCCCCCGCGGTCTCGCACGGCTGCGACCAGTCTTTCGAGCCGCTCGGGTGCGACAAGACTTTCGAGCGGTCGCACGCCGATGCCGTCGTGGGAGGCGGTGAAGTTGAAGTACGTTGTCCCCGGCAGCGGCGGTTCGAGCTTCGCCAGCCAGTTGTTTAAGGGCGTCGCGTCCTCGCTGAGGAAGGCGTCGAGCAGCAGCGGTGCCAGCGGAAACTGATAGACCATCCGGGCTTCGTCTCCGTTGCCGAAATAGCTGACGTTCTCGCGATGGGGAACGTTCGTCTCCGTCAGCAGGATCACGCCGGGCGCGACCGCGTCGACGAGGTCGCGCATCAGTTTGACGACCTCGTGCGTCTGAGGCAGGTGGATGCAGCTTGTCCCGATCTGTTTCCACAAATAGGCAATAGCGTCGAGCCTGACGATGCGGGCACCGTGTTGGATGTACAACAGCAACACTTCCAACACCGCCACCAGAACATCGGGATTGGCGAAGTTGAGATCCACCTGATCGGCACTGAAGGTTGTCCAGACGGATCGCGTGCCTTCGGCCGTTTCGAAGGGTGTGAGCAACGGCGTGCTGCGGGGCCGGGTCACCTGCGAGAGATCGGTTTCCGGACCAACCGTGATAAAGAATTCGCGGTATCGCTCGTCGCCTGCGAGGAACCGCTGGAACCATTCATGCTGTTGCGAGCAATGGTTGAGCACGAGGTCGAACATGAGCCCGACTCGCTCGCCGAGGGAGGCCATGTCCGCCCAGTCACCGAGCTTCGGGTCGATGTGTGTGTAGTCGATGACCGAGAAACCGTCATCCGAGCTATAGGGAAAACAGGGCAGCAGATGGACCGTGCTGAGCCGATCCGTCAACTCCTGTTCGGTCAGAAACGCCTTCAGCGTCGCCAGAGGCGCCTCACCCTCTGCCCGCACCTGATCGCCGTAGGTGATGAGCACTGCATCTTGTTCGGACCACAGGCTCGGGCTTGCGGGAGATCTGTGACGAAGCCGTCCGCAGCGTTCCGCAAGGCTGTCGATCTTGTCGAACGTTGCCGCCGCAGCATCTTCATAGAGCCGCTCCAGGCGGCTTTGAATTCGGTCGGCATTGGGATCGGGAATCGACATGGCCCTGTCAGGATACGGGATTACGTCTGCGGCATCGACGGTGAGGCATGGGAGAGCGCGGGGCCTGCAGAAGTCGTGCGAATCCGCAAGCGGATTGGACGGTGACTCGAAAAGATCGGGATCCGAACGAGGCACGGTTTCTCCCGTCCCCCGTCCCCCGTCCCCCGTCCCCCGTCCCCCGTCCCCCGTCCCCCACTCACCACTCACCACTCACCACTCACCACTCACCACTCACCACTCACCACTCACCATCCACCATCCACCATCCACCATCCACCATCCACCATCCACCATCCACCATTCACCATTCACAAATCACAAATCACAAATCATCCTGCCCGGTGAAATTGCAGATCATCGCCCGCAGCTTACGGCGGAGGACCGAATAGCTGAAGAACTTGGTCGCCAGTTCGTAGTTGTGGTCGACCATCTTGCTGCGGTAGTCCTCATCGTCGATCACGCGGCGGACCTGGTCGCCCACGTTTTTGGTCATGAAGCCGTTCATCGACAACACGCGAAAACCGCGGGGCTCGATGTCCGTCTGATAGATCGAGTAGCGGTTCACCAGCACCGGCTTGCGGAAATAGAACGCTTCCAGCAGGGCGTTGCCGAAGCCTTCGTACAGGCTGGGATAGGTGACGAAATCAGCATGCGGATACGTGTCCCACAGCGAATACTGCTTGCTGCCGTCCGGATTCAATTTGCGCGTGTGGCCGATGCAGTGATCGACAAACCGCACATCGACGCCGTGGCGATTGGCCATTTCGATCAGGGCGTTTTGGTACTCTTGGCCTTCATCCCCGGAGGCATGTGTCACAATGAGCTTCATCCGCGGATCGCCCAGGTGCCCCAGCAGTGTGATGGCGTGTTCGATGCCTTTGCGGGGAACGACCCGTGTCGGTTGCAGCACAAGCACATCCTCCGGTTTGAGGCCGATCTGCTTGCGGAAATCGGCGTTGAACTCGTCGATGCCGGGAGCCGGGCGTTCAAAATCGAGCACGTTCGGCACCAGCAGCGATGGCACCCCTTTGCGGTGGGCCAGGTCCTGCTGCGCGGCTGAGTTGATGGTCGCATGCTGAATGGTCGGCAGCCGCGGCGGGAACGCCATCTCCAGGAAGTCCGAGACCGCGTTCACCTTAAAACGGTCCCGTTCCCAGTAGAAATCGTGATGATGCGCGATGACCGGGAACTCTGTCTCCGCGATGAAGTGCGCGAGGGCGACGCCCAACGGAATGTGCATGGGAATGCAAAGCGCGTTTTCCACAATCATGATATCGATGGAGAATTGGTCGACGAAGTCGTACAGCGTTCGTTTGAGAAACGCTGCGAGGTCGTTGATTTTCGTCGTCAGGTCGGGCGAGCGTTTGAGGGCACCGAACGCTTGCCGCGTGATGTCATCAACCTCCGGATGGCCGAAAAACGCTTCTGGAACCACCATGCTGAACCCGGGCTCGCGGTCCGACATGCCGGAGTACCAGTGGCTGGTGTGCCGGTGGTCCCACAGAATCCGGGCCCACTTGGAGCTCTCCAGCGAGACTCCGTCGGTGCCGGAGAAGCGAGTCCCCACGAAGCCGATGTTTTGCCGCGTCATTGATGGTTGATCGTTGAAGGTTGAAGGTTGAAGGTTGAAGGTTAAGAGTTAAGAGTGGAGAGTTGAGAGTTGAGAGTTGAGAGGTGAGAGTTGGGAGTTGAGAGCACACAGCCCATGGGCTGCGCCCCGTGGGGCCGGCGATTTCAGTCCACTCCCAAACAACCGGACAACTGCGCAAGTTCCGTGAGCACCAAATCCGGCGTCACCTCGGTGAGTCGTTCGTCCTCGTTTCGCGGACGATAGCTGCGCGCATCTCCGGCAAACAGGGCCGTGCGAAATCCGACCAGGCTCGCCGGCCAGACGTCCTTGAGCCGGTCGTTGCCGACGTACAGCACCTCATCGGCTGCGAGTCCGTCTGCTTCAACGGCCTCCCGCGCCCGCTCGAACAGATACGTTCCCGGTTTCGCTTGCCGATGCTCGTATGACCAGACACACCAGTCCTCGCGGAATCCCAGTTCATCCGGCGATTGGCCCATGAGGGTGGGGAACAATAGCCGCGTAAAGCATTGGGCGTTGCTGACAATCCCCAGCGACAGCCCGGCATCCCGCAGCCGATGCAGGCACGCCAACGATGACGGCATGGGCCATGTGGGATTCGTGCGCACCTCATATTCGACAGCCAGAGAAAACTCGAGAGCCAGGGACGTCGCCTCCATCGGCACGCTTGCTCCGTCCGGGATGTGCAGACGCCCTGCCTGGGAAAGTTGCTTGAGCACATCGGACCACACCTCGCGGATATCAACTTCCGGAAACGTAATCCCCGCGTCGCGGCTGCGATGATGATGGGCGGTGATCGTCTCTTCCAACATCCGCACTCCCTCTGCTGCGTCGCCATCGAATCGCAGTCCGGCCGCCGCGAGTGCTTCGGGGAACGCCCGCGGCTGAGAGCCGACCCTGATCGTGCCGACATCTCCGCTGCCGCTGATGAACAGGGTTCCATACACGTCGAATAACACAGACCGAATGCCGTCCAATCGGCGCAACGCCGGCGTGACGCCCGTCGGTTGCACCTCCATTGCGGCTGCGTGCTGACGGATGATCTCGCAGGCGTGTCGCTCATCGTTGTTGGACACCGCGTTGCTCATGGGATCGCTCAGAAGGATCAGTCCGTGCGTGTTGACGGGGGACACCAAGTCGAAAACTCTCCGGAAGACGCCTCAGGTGCGAATCAGATGGAATCGTTGCAGATCGAGAAACGCTGAAAGAATCGAACCGGCGTCGGCCGGTTGCTCCAGCGGGCCGCGTGCGCTACTGATGACCGCTTCGTACGTCGAACGGAGGCGCTCACCGCTCGCCTGCAGAGAGTAGCTCTCGCGAATCACCCGTTGATTGGCCGCGACTGTCGGCCCGTCGACATCGTTCCCGGCGGCGAGAGCCGGATTGAGCCCGCACAGTTCGTCCAACGCCGAGACGTTCCGTCGAACCTTGCCAATGATACGCTCCTGCAACCGTTCATCCAGACGGCCGAAGTCAACCGCTCCGTCGTCCGTCATGCGATCAATCGCCGCAGCGACCGCAGCGCGCCCCGGCCAGGGGACGTCGTAGTGGGCATACATCTCCCGGCCGGCGTTTTCCATTGCTGCGAGCAAGTCATCGCGTCCGACCCACTTCAGGGGAACGAAAAGTTGGTCGTACAGAGCGCTGAGATCCAGTCCGGCGTCGACGAAGTCAGCCGTAGTCTCCGGCAGGTTACGACCGATCAGAGGCCGCCCGGCGAGCCAGGATTCGAGAAACGCCATCCCGAAACCTTCCGCCACACTCGTCGTCAGAATGCAGTCGGCAGCAACCAGATTCTCCACGAAGGAAAGCCCGCCGTCCCCGCCCGTGTCGAACAGGCAGTGGAGCCGCAGTTCGGCGGCGAGAGACATCCAACGGTTGTAATACGGCAACGCCGCCGGATTCAGCGGGGCGAGTGTCATCGCAAGGGTCGCCGGCGAACGCATGTCCGCGTTCATCAACAGCGAAAGCAGCAGCATCTCGCCGACGTTCTTACGACGAATGCCTCGCACGGGATAGAGCACGTACCGGTCATCCTCTGAAACCCCCAGTTTCCGGGCCAATGCGGCTTTCGCTTCGGGGCGTGACGGCAACTCGCCCAGTTCCGGCACCGGGTTTGGCAGGAAGTGCAGCCGATCCGCAGCGACGCCCGCAGCCAGTAACACCGAGAAGTCCCGGCGATTGAGTGCCGCGAAATGGACGTGCGGTGCTTGAAAATACACAGCCGCCGAGAGCCCGTCCGCTCCACACGACTCGCGCAGCAGACGGTAGTTGTCGGGCCGAAAGTCTTCCGCGAAATCGTGGACTTGCAGCAGCAGGGGGTAACCGTCTTGCGCCAGTTGCCGGAGCGCGGCCGGGAACGAAGGGTTCTTCCCAAGCGAATGATTGTGTGCGTGCAGGACCGTCGTGTCCGGCCCGCAGCCCTGCGCGGCGAGCACCGCTCGCAACTCGGATGCCATCGCCTGAGGGTCGGCAACCGTGCCCTTTCCCGCGCCCGTCGCCGTGCCGTAGGCCAGTGAGGGCACGGTCACCAGTTTCACCGTGAGCCGCTTTAGTCGTTCGGCCAAATCATGCGACCAGCCGGAGACCTGTCCGTCACTCAGGACGAATACCTCCCGCATGGCTCCCGGCGGCTGGACGGCATCCAGCGCCAGCAGATGGCTGGCGATCACGCGCGTGACGCCGCCGGGGTTCAGGTGGTAGTGCAGGATCGCCAGCTTCATGCGGTGCGTGGGCTGCTGCCCAAAAGAAAGAAATCGAGGCTCCGTCATCGCGGACCCGCATTATGGACGGTTCTCGCCGCTAAGGCCATGCCGAACGACGTGCTTGCTAATCGGCGTGTCTCCGTTAACAATCGTGTTGTGGGAGCGGGTAACACTCTCGCGGCCTGAAGCAAGAGGAAGACCACGTGTTCCCAAGCCCCGCCCCGGGATCGCACGTGCTGCAAAGCCCTGATTCGCCGACCGCGAAACGGAGTTTCACAAAAGTTGAGTTCCCAAACAGAGTGTGGGAACGACGGTCAGGCAGAAGAGTTTTTAGGGCGGGGGTGAAACTGTCCGTCATGAATCTCAACCTCCGGGAGCAACAACAATGCGAAGTCGAAGGTCGTTCGTTCTATTTTTTCTATGCAGCGCGGTCCTTGTCGGTGAGTCCGGCCTGTTCGCGTCCGACGCCCTCTCGGCACCACCGGAAGGTTTCATCGCGATCTTCAACGGAAAGGACCTGACCGGCTGGAAAGGTCTTGTCGCCAATCCCAAAAAACGGGCCGAGATGTCGCCTCAGGAACTGGCGGACGCCCAGAAGGCCGCCGACGAGCAGATGCGGGCGCACTGGAAAGTCGTCGATGGTGCTTTCGAGTTCGACGGCAAGGGACAAAGCCTGTGCACCGCCAAGGACTACGGCGACTTCGAATTGTACGTGGACTGGAAGATTCTTGAAGGGGGCGACAGCGGGATTTACCTGCGAGGCTCCCCGCAGGTCCAGATTTGGGACACCCAATTCCCCGGCTACCAAAAAATCGGTGCCGGCAAAGGATCGGGAGCCCTGTGGAACAACAAGGAGCACGCCCGTTTCCCGCTCGTCAACGCCGACAAACCGGCCGGCGAATGGAACACTTTTTACATCAAAATGGCCGGAGACAAGCTGACCGTCAAACTGAACGGACAACTCGTCACCGACAACGTCGTGATGGAAAACTACTGGGAGCGCGACAAGCCGATCTATTCGACCGGACAGATCGAACTCCAAAACCACGGCAACAAACTGTGGTTCCGCAACATTTTCATTCGTGAATTGGACTAGTGCTTCGTCAGCCTTCGAACCGGGGGTTGGAGTTCAAGCTTTAGCTTGTTTGCGCAGCCTAAAGGCTGAACTCCAACCCTAAGTTCTCGGTTTGACAGACCACGAGCAGTCTGTTCAAGAACGCTTCGTCCCTAAGTTGATGCGATCGTGGAGCAAGCGGGCAGCTTGCTCCACGGGTGGGCGGAGAGATTTTCAACGGGCTGACAGGTTAATGAAACACTCCACGCTGCATGCGTCCCCCAAGACAATCACGCCCTCCGAGAACACGATCCCATGCCCTATCGGCTAACTACGGCGCCGTTTCTCGCGATCATCGGCGCTTGCCTTTCATCGGCAGTCGCTGCCGAGCCGACACCATCAACGCAGCCCGCGACGCGTCCGGTGACGATCGTCACTCTGGGCGATTCGATCACGAAAGGAGAGCGATCGGGCGTCACTGCCGAGGAGACGTTCGCTGTTCTCCTCGAACAGTCTTTGACCGAACAGGGAATCGCATGCCGTGTCGCTAACGTGGGCATCGGGGGCGAGCGAACGGACCAGGCGCTCAAGCGGCTCGGTCAGGTCATCGAACAGCAGCCGCGGATCGTGACTGTCATGTACGGGACAAACGACAGTTACGTCGACAAAGAGAAGACTGACAGCCGCATTTCGGTCGACGAGTATCGTTCGAACCTGCAGCAAATCGTGGCGCAACTGCTGCTGCACGGCATTGAGCCGGTGCTGATGACCGAACCCCGCTGGGCGGCGGATGCTGGTCCCAACGGGGTCGGCGAACATCCCAACGTGCGACTGGAGCGGTACGTCGATGCGTGCCGCGCCGTTGCCCGCGAACTGGAAGTGCCGCTCGTCGACAACTTTTCCCACTGGACCGAGGCCGAAGCACAAGGGCACAACCTCACCGACTGGACGACCGACAGTTGCCATCCCAACCCCGCCGGACACCGCCAGGTCGCCGATCTCATTGTTCCCGTGCTGGCGAACATCATCAAGCCGCAGTTTCAGCCGGCAGGGTATCGCGTTGAGCGGCAAACGGTGCTCAAGCACGATGACGGCAAGTTTCTCTGGTTTCACCCGCGCGTCGCCGCGATTCCCACGGGAAGCGGAAAGCCGTCGGTCATGATGACTCTGCAGAAGCATCTCTACACGTCCGATCACTACTCCGGCATGAGCGTGATGCAAACGGACGATCTCGGCGAAACATGGTCCGGACCGGAGACGCGGCCCGAGCTGGATTGGGTCCATGAGAACGGCGTCGACATCGCCGTCGCCGACGTCACGCCCGGCTGGCATCCGCAGTCCGGCAAGCTCATCGCCGTCGGAGCCCAGGTCCGTTACAGCGCCAAAGGGGAGCAACTGGAGGATCAGCCTCGCTCTAATCAGACCGCCTATGCCGTCTACGATCCGGCGTCGAATCAATGGACCCGCTGGAGACGGTTGGAGATGCCGGTCGGCGGTCAGATCATCGATCAGTTCAACATGGCCCGCAGCGCGTGTGCCCAGTTTGTCGTCGAGGACGACGGGACGGTGCTGCTGCCGTTTTACATTGGCCCTTCCACAGCCGTGCCTTTCTCGACAACCGTCGTCAGGTGCACGTTCGACGGGGACGAACTGAAGTTCGCCGAGCAGGGCAACGTCATGTCACTGGATGTCGCCCGCGGCGTCTACGAGCCGTCACTGATTCGTTTCGACGGACGTTACTATCTCACCATTCGCAACGACCTCAAGGGATACGTCACCGTCAGTGATGACGGGTTAGATTATCGGCCGATCAAACGATGGCAGTTCGATGACGGGACGGAACTCGGCAGTTACAACACGCAACAACATTGGGTCGTCCAGAACGGCGGGCTGTTCCTCGTCTATACCCGCCGCGGGGCGAACAACGACCACATCATGCGGCATCGGGCACCGCTGTTCATTGCTCAGGTCGACCCGCAGCGGCTACATGTCGTCCGCAAGACCGAACAGGTCCTGCTCCCCGAACGGGGGGCCACGCTGGGCAACTCCGGAGCCGCTGCGATCACGCCGGACGAATCATGGGTCACCGTCGCGGAGGGAATCTGGAAGGACGATGCCCGTCGGCGCGGCGCTGAGGGGGCGATCCTGCTGGCGCGCGTGATCTCCAGTGAGTTCCAGACACCGGCGACGCCGCGCACCGCAGACGCCCTCGTCTCCGGGCGCGATCCGGTCCGCATCGTCTGTTTCGGCGACAGTGTGACTGGGCTGTACTACCACACCGGCGGGCGGCGGACTTACACCGATCTGCTGGCGACCGCAATGCGACGTCTGTGTCCGCGAGCCGACGTTACGACGATCAACGCCGGCATCAGCGGACATACGACCCGCGACGCTCTCAAGCGGATCGGCACCGACGTCCTCGACAAACAGCCGTCCCTGGTCACCGTCATGTTCGGCCTGAATGACATGACGCGCGTCCCCCTGGACGAATACCGCGCAAATCTCGTGACGATCATCGAAGAGGTCCGCAGCGCGGGTGCCGAAGTCGTGCTGTGCACGCCCAATTCGGTCATCAGCACTGCCGGCCGCCCGACGGGAAAACTGGTGCAATACTGCGACGTCGTTCGCGAAGTGGCCCGCACCCAGGACGTCGCACTCAGCGATTGCTACGCAGCTTACGAAGCTGTCCATGAACAGGACTCGTCCGCGTGGCGGCTGCTGATGAGTGACGAGATTCACCCCAACCGCGATGGCCACAAGCTCATCGCCGAGCAGATCGCCCGCACGATCACCGGCCGCGAAGTGTCGCTCTCGGACGTCGCCCCGCCGCGCCCGGCGCTCCCGCACACCTTCGCCAAACTGCGAGCGAAAGAGCCGCTCAAAGTGCTCGCGATGACGCCGTTGGACAAATCGGTCGGACCGGCGATTGATGGAATTGTCTCTGGTGCAATCGTTGAGGTGATTCCCTGGGCGATCGACGAGATGTCGCTGCCCCAACTGGAACAGGACGCGAAGGCGCGGGTGAGGAAACTCAAGCCCGACCTAGTGGTCATCGCCGTGCCGCGGTCCGCGACGGCCGCGTCCCGTGATGAGTTCATCCGTTCGTACGCCAGGATCATGAACTGGTCGCTCAGTTTCGGCCGTCAGGAATGGGACGTCGTCGTCGTCCATCCGGACGTTGTTCGTCCGGACGTGTCGGACCCACAGGGGATTGAACCGGATGTGGACGAATTGGTCCGACGTCTAGTCGACGCTCAGGACCTGACACTCATCGCCCGCCCGCCAGACAGCACCGCCGGCGCGGCCGCAGTCTTCGGTGACTGGTTAAAACGTCAGTGGCGGTTCGCGCCAATGCCATAGCAGTCTGTTGAAAAACTGCTTCGTCGGCGAGAGCGCGGCGAAACTCGTCAGATCAAGGAACCGAATCGCAGGCATATCCACAGATACGTCGAGATTCGGCGACGCCGAGCTGATGAGTTTTGACCGCTTGCAGCCAAAATGAGTTTTTCAACGGGCTGATAGCCCATGAAGGCGTCGGAGCACCCGTCTTGAGATATCCTGTTGGGGAGACATCGTTGAGACCGACGATTCACAGCCTGGAATCGGCCCTGTTACTCGCAATCTTCGTTTGTGCACTGACGGTGATGTCCGCGCATGCCGACGAATGGCCGCCGCTGCCCTCCTCGAACGCTGCTGTCGAGGTTCCCGCTCAGGAGTGGCCGCGCCGGCCGGGTCCGAGAACCGTCCGCGTGCTCGTCCACTATCCGGGCGGACATTTGGACCGGGTCAATGAGCAGACCGGGCTGATGCTGACGCTGCATAACTGGGGCGGCACCGATTGCGTGGGGACGGCTGATCCGCAAACGCTGGCGGAGCGGCTGAATGTCGTCGCCATTTGCGTCAACTACCTGCAAAGCGGACGGCAGGCGTCCCTGGAAGACCCGGAGCCGTACGACTACGGATATTTACAGGCGCTCGATGCCCTGCGGGCGCTGTGGTTTGTCTTCAACGGATTGCAGCAAGCCGAGCGGCCGTTTCATTCGGAGCGAATCTTTGCCACCGGCGGGTCCGGAGGATGCAACGTGACTTTGATGGCGAACAAACTCGCCCCGCGCACGTTTGCCGGTGTCGTCGACTTGTCCGGAATGGCGCGGCTGAGCGACGACACCGCCTACAACCTGCCGGGCGGCAGCCGTCTCAATGCCCGTTGGTCGCGCGATCCCGAGAGTCCCAACTACCTGGCGACAGACGCCCATGAAATCCGCTTCGTGGGAAACCCCTCTCATCTGGCCGTCATGCGACAGTTGGGTTCAACCAGCCGCATCATCGTCGTGCATGGAACCGATGACACCATCTGCCCCTTCACCGAGACCCGGCAAATGGCCGCCAATATGCAACAGGACGGATTGTCCGTCGAGCCACACTGGATCTCTCAGGACGCGATTGACGGCAAAATCTTCACGAACAGCGAGCACGGGCTCGGAAACCGGACGGGCATCGTGCTCAGCGTCGCGGGCCGATACTTGGCCGCGGACAGCCCGGAGGCACTTATCCGCGAAGGACCGACCGACTTCGAACACCGCGATGCCAAGGTCCGGTACCCGACCACAAACGGTGCCTACGCCATCTCGTACGAGCGCGGCTATCCCGTCGGACACTTCGAGGAAACCAATGCGGAATCACCGTAGCCGCTGTGCGTCGACGAGTGGCGGGGGCGCTGTCACACTGTTCGGTGGTGTTGCCGCGCCGATCACCGGGGCGATGGCGCTGCTGAGTGAATCGTTCACCGCCCCCGGATTATAGGCGGGCTCGTTGTTCCACGCACCAACACGCCCCCGCCACCCCTCGCAGATTCACTTGTGACCAATGGAAAGCGATCGACATGCACAAAGCCGTACTCTTGCTGACGGGCACCGTTCTGGCTGGCGTTGTATCGCCGGCATGCGCGGACGTCGATCTTGGGGACGTCACCGAACGTCATGTGATGATCCCGATGCGCGACGGGAAAAGTTTGTCCGCCTATCTTTATTCTCCGCCGGGCGACGGGCCGTGGCCGGTTTTGTTTGAACAACGGTATGCGAGCCTGCGGGGCGATTCGACACGCCGCGCGATGGCCCGTCTGGCGCAGGGGGGCTATGTCGTCGCACTGGTTAACTTTCGTGGCACGCATCTTTCCGAAGGGACCTGGGTCGGGTATCGGGCGTTGCAATGGGGCGAGTTGCAGGACGGTTACGACACGTGCGAGTGGCTGGCCGCGCAAACGTGGTCGACGGGCAAGGTCGGGACGTTCGGTAGCTCGCAGGGTGGGTATGCACAGAACTATCTCGCCGTCACACAGCCGCCGCATCTTGTCTGCCAGTACATGACCGACACCGGACTGAGCCTGTTCGAGGAAGGGTACCGCATCGGCGGCACCACTCGCCCGGAACGCTTCAAAGGGATGGACAACGTCTGCCGGAATCCGGAGGACAACCGTCGGTTAATGGAGGAATGGTTTCGGCATCCCAACTACGATGCTTACTGGCAGGCCGAGGACTGCACGCGGCACTTCGACAAGATGAACGTCCCCTGCTGCACGATCGGGAGTTGGTACGATTTCATGAATCAGGGGTCGATCGCCAGTTTTCAGGGTCGTCAGCAGCACGGTGGCCCCAACTCGCGAGGGCAGCAACAACTCATCATCGGCCCCTGGCTCCACGGGCGGCTCAACAAGGGGAACCGGGTGGGCGATCTCACCTATCCCGACAACGCCGCCTGGCCGGTCACCGGCCACATGCTGCAATGGTTCGACCACCATCTGAAAGGAAAAGCGACCGGCGTGGAGCAGGACGCCACCGTGCGGTACTACGTGATGGGAGCCGTCGACGAACCGGACGCCCCCGGCAACGTCTGGCGGACGGCTGAGACGTTTCCTCCGCCAGCCGCTGCGACATCCTTCTTTCTGCACACCGGCGGTTGGCTCTCCCAAGCAGAGCCAACCGCAGCAGGCAGCAGCACCAGTTACACCAGCGATCCGCGTCACCCGATGAAGATCCCGGGAGGGTCCTTCCTCGGCGCGAGAGACGCCCGCGGCTTCGAGGAACAATCCGAAGTCCTGACGTTCACGACCGAACCGCTAAAGAAACCGGTGGAATGGACCGGTCGTGTTCAAGCCGAACTGTTCCTGTCCTCGACCGCAAAGGACACGGATGTCATCGTCCGTGTCTGTGATGTTTACCCCGACGGACGGTCGATCCTGATCGTGGGGTATCCGTGGCGGCTGCGGTACCGCGAAGGCTTCGACCATCAGGTGCTGATAGAGCCGGGACAGGTTTGCCGCGTCGCGTTCCCGGTCGGTTGGATGAGCCAGATTTTCAACACGGGGCACCGCATCCGTGTGACCGTCGCCAGCACGGGAGCCCCCTTGTACGAACCGAATCCCCAAACCGGAAAACCGCAGACGATCGAGTTTCCGACAGACGCCCTCTCCGCCGTCAACACCATTCATCACGGCCCCACACACGCCTCACGCATCATCGCCCCGGTCCCGGGACCCCATTGAACACGGCAATTTGTGTAGGCCTGGCTCCGTTATCCAGCTCGTCCTGTGCGAACGTGGAGCTCGCCAGTACGCGCTGACATGACCATCTGTTGCACGGTGATACTCATACGAACGCCACCATGGTTGAGGATTGCGAAACAATCTTCAGCCGGCGTGCCGCCAGGTAGGGTGCGTGGCCGTTGATCAAGTTGGTGCGTTCGTTTGGTGTGGATCGCCGAACGACGCCCCGCATTGATCGCGCGATCCAAACGCACCGTCATTCAGCGTCCACGCATCCAACAGCACTGAGGCCGCCGACCGGTCAGGGAGGAGAGAGGCCGCCGGCGGTCGCGTGAACAGTGGACGCGGGAGGGCTGGTTGTATCTGGCCTGCGTGCTGGATGCTTGCTCGCGAAGGATCGTGGGCTGGTCGATGAACGAACGCATCACGCAAGACTTGGTGTTCGCGGCGCTCAAGATGGCTCTGGGCCGACGTCGGCCCGAGGCTGCAGGCCGGCTGCTGCACCACTCGGATAGCGGCAGTCAATACGCCAGCGCGGCCTTTCAAGAGTTGCTGCGCGACGAGCACATCACGTGCAGCATGAGCCGTAAGGGGAATTGTTGGGAAGCAACCGAGGCCGCCGGCCGGTCAGGGAGGAAGCAGGCC
>JAJDEI010000297.1 GCA_029259845.1 Planctomycetaceae bacterium
ATAACGCCTCTACTGACAGAATGCATTTTCGTCTTACCACTTTTTCAACACATCACCCGAGCCCCGTTTGCTGAGCCCCAACTGAAGCTGTCAGCTCCAACCATCAAACGTTTCTAACCCACAGCTTCTGCGGATGAACCATTTTTCTGAGTGGTTCATGAACTGTTCAAACTGGTTCGGAGTGAAGTACTCCAGGCTTGAGTGTCTGCGGCGACCGGCGACGAGGCCCTTGGGCGGCCTCGCCGGCCGCTGACCCATACCACTATTCACCCCAGTTCGCTGTCCAACGAATGGGGTCCACCCCAGACGTCGCATTGCAGTGGTGAAGCATGTTTCGTCACCGAACGCGAAAGATCCGCCTGGCGGATGTGTTGCACGGCTGCGCGCCGGGCCGCATCCAGAGCGTGGGCGACATGCAGGTGATCCCGTTGGTCAGCGATCTGTCCGATGAGCGCTTCGTCTCGCCGGTCGAGGTCGAGGCCGATGTGTTCACGACGGATTACGGCACCATCGGCTTTCGGAACACGACCGATCGCGTGATGATCGTTCCGTGTCACGCCGGCTATGTTGTGAAACCGGCTGTGCAGGACCACGCGATGCTCCGCGCCGGACTGGTTGGCGCAAACCGCGAGCGGAAGTACGACACGGCTGCCTGCATTCGGCAGTCGCAGGGTGGCTATATCCGGCGCGGGGCATACCAGATGCTCATCCTCCCGTACGCGTTGCGGGAGCGGGCACTCCAGTTGCGCGGGGAGAGCTACAGCAAGCTGTGGGACGCCATCGGTGCGTTCAACCACGATCTGGGGATCCAGGGGGGAGGCCGCCTGGAGTTCTTCTTGAAGCACTTCCGCGAGGAGCTGGATGAGTTCGTGGCCGAGTTCGAATGTGTGCCGCGACAGATCGGTGCCCTTGTGCTGGCCGACGACCAGGTAGTCGGTGTCGAGCGGGCACCGTCTCATGCCTACTGGCAGAGTGTGTGGCCGTGCTTGATCCGTGAGTGCTACGGTTCGTTGGCGATTCGCGTCGCTCAGCTCAAGGGTGAGCGCGTCCGGGCGCCGGCATCGCGTGTGCCGTTACCGGATGGTCTGGAGTCGCTCGACGACTTGGATGCGGCGATCGCCGAGATTTCAGCAGCCGAGGATGAGCGGGCCAAGGCTGCCGTGCGCAGTCTGCTCGATTGCGAGTTGGCACTCACGCAGGATGAGAGCACCGCCGGTCTGCAGATCGAAACCGTCGAGTCCGAACGGTTCACCGGACAGGTGATCCGCGACGGAAAGCGAATCGTGTACGCTTCTCTGCCGGTGGCCCAGCAATGGGCCAGCGACGAGAAGTGGCAGGACGCGCAGCCGTTTGCGATCTGATCGTACTCCCGCGGCAAAGAACGAAGCCCTTGGTTCGAGAAATCGGACCAGGGACGTTCACTTCTCTGCACGGAAATCGACTTTTCCTTTGGTGTCGCTGTGCTGCGAGAATCCCACGCGGCGTCCGTGCTGGACACACTTGTCATTTCAGATTGTCACTGTTCGGGTTGGAGGCAGACGTGTTTCGAACCTGATGAGCCTGCCTTGTCGCTCGGGTCGGTGAGCGATCGGCGCCCTCAACGCGGCCCCTTCGCGAGGGGCGTGGTACAGAATTCGGTACAGAATCGATTGGATTCTGTTGAAAACGAGGTAGAATCTGGACCGTTCGCAAGATCGAAGGCTTGTGCCATAGGCATCACAACCCATTGGTGGTGCAAGGCTTTCGACGCGATCCCACCGATCCCGGAGTACCTTGAGCCTGGGCCTTCGGAACCGAGGGTTGGGGGTTCGAATCCCTCCGGGTGTACTTTGATGCGGCGCGGGCTCGGCTGAATTGGCCGAGCCGTTTGATTCAGACTTTGAGGAACGCGCCGGAGCGAACCGACTCCTCCGGCCGCTTCCAGCAGGTTGCCCGAGAGAGGCTGTTCTGGCCGCTTATTTCGCATCGGAAGGGTTCTCGTGCGAACAAGGCTTTCCAGGGGGCCGCTTGGGCGCGCTCACGTCATGTCCTCCAGGCAAGGCCGCAGCGACCTGTGCGGGCATCTCCTTGGCGGGTCATCGGAGCGCACGGGAACAGCCTGGCGGTCGATGGCCATTGTTCGCAATTGAGGGACGGCTTGGCGACCATCCCGGACCGAGTTCGCACGCGACCGCGAACGGGCCGTTCAAATCGAGCCGTGAGCATGATGATGTTTCCTTTTTGGCGGCACCGGCATGCAACTCGCTTGCCAATCTGGCCACGAAGCTAAGATGTCTTGAAAGGACCTCCCTGCAACCAAGGACCAATGCGCCATGAGCAAGAAAAAGACCATCCAACATGCCATCGAACAGGTACACGGTCCCTGTCCGTTGGGGGATTTCGTCAAGGCGAACGAGTGGACCAATCACATTGACTGGGAATTGGTTATGGAGCGGGTCGATGCCGAACATCCCGACTTTGAATGGGCTCCCGACAAGGCGAATGTGCAGGAGGCCGCTGAGTCGCTGATTACTGAAGTCCGGCACGAGATGCTTCACCGGGCCGGCGAGAGCGAATAAACGGCGAGAGCGAATAAACAATGAGACCTCTGCTCGGCCACTGATGTGCGTCCACCGCGACATCGGGCCGGCAGAACCGGCCTCACCTGGGTGGCCACGCCGGATTGGCCACGCCGGGTGTTGAACCTCGCCACGGCTGCCGGGAGACCATCAATCGGGAGACCATCAATCGGGAGACCATCATTCGGGGGACCATCACTGGCGGGGGACCATCACTGGCGGGCCGCATCGTTCGGTCGCGGACGGCGGTTGGCGACATCGGCGATGAACCGATTGATGTGCCGGGCGACCTCTGCCGGGCGTTCCAACAGCAGCGCATGTGACGCGCCTTTGATCCATTCGAGGCGAATCTTGGGCCGGTCGGGAATGCGCATGGTCGCGCGGCTCGGAACGCCCTGCCCGCGATCGCCCCACAATTCAAGGATGGGGACATTGGTCGATTGAAGGATCGGCAAGCCGTCCCAGTGCCGCCAAACGGCGGCGAAAGACGCAATCTGCTCGTCCGTGAGCTTGCTGCGGACGCGTGCGCGGGCGGCGAGCCGTTCCGCTTGCTGTTCGGCATTGAGCGTTGTGGCGGTGATGTGGCCGAACGCTTCGCGTTGGACTTCGTGGTGCGTCCAGCCTTCAATGGACACGGCCCCGCGAATGGCCTTCGGCCGGCGACCGGCAAGCTCGACGGCAATCATTCCGCCGATACTGTGTCCGCCGACAAAAAACCGCCGGAGCTTCAGCGCGTCGGTGACACGGAGCACATCGTCGGCAAAGCTCTCAATCGAACCGTCCAAAGTCGGCGGCCAGGATTCGCCGTGTCCCCGCAGCTCGACAATGACGACCTGCAACGATTCATCCAGTTCGGCCAGCGTTTCATCGTAGACGTGCCGGTCGCCCCAGCTGCCGGGTATCAACACCAGCGTCTGGCCCGAACCAGCACGAACGTGATAGGCGAGATGGCCACCGTCCGGAAGAGGCACCGTGCCCGACCGAAGCACCGGCGCGTCTCCCGCGCACGCCGGCTGCAGCGCGCATGCCAGGACGGCCAGTCCGATTGCGGTTCTCGCCGACATCGCGTTAGTCCTTCTCGGAAGCTGTGTTGGACAGATGGTCGAGTTCGGAGAGTGGGATCTTGAGGATCTCAACGGTCTGTTTTCCGCCGGAGAAGGCAACCAGCAGGTGTCCTTCATGTTCGATGATGTGCGGGTAGTCGACGCGGCGTCCGCCGATCAGATAGCCCATCCTGTCGAAGACCATGCCGTCCTTGCTGACCGAGATCACCAGCGGATCGCGCCCGCGGGGATTGGCATTGGACACCAGGACATACCGCCCGTCGCTGACCCGCAGGCCGTTGATCTTGGAAGTTGCGTCGGGGAAATTGGTCTTCGTCGGTTTGCTCCATGTCCGTCCGCTGTCGATCGAGAACGATCGGTACAAGAATCCGCTGTGACGGTTGTCGCGGAACAGAGCCATCAGGTTCCCGTCCGGCAACGTCCACCAGAACGGCTCTTCCGCAGAAAGCTCGCTGCTGGAGCCAAGGACCGGAAAAGATTCCCACTGCTTGATTCCCTTCAGGCCGCCCACGAGAAACTGCACGCCCGTCTTCTTGTAGTCAAAGGGCCTGCGGGACATCATCCATTGTCCGGTGGGAAGCCGCTTGGGCGGGAAGTTGTTGATTGTGTTTTCGGCAATCACGCCGAGGTCTTCCCAGGTCTCGTTGTCGGCGTTGAGTTGAAAGGCGTGCAGTTCCAAGCTGGGGCCGAAGAAGCCGCCTGCCTCATCAAGAGAAGCCAAGGCAAGCAACGCGCCCTCGCGCTGCCAAAAGCCACGGGAGATCCAGCGAAACCCTTTCTCGGACCGAGTTCCATAGAACTCGGAATCCGGCCCCGAGTGGGGCGGTGGGGGGGTCAGATCGCTGGATTCGCTCCATGCCAGGCCATCCCGGCTCGTGGCGAATTTGACCCGCTGTCCGACACGATCTTCAATGCCCGGCCCGTCACTCCACATGGCCCAAAACCGGCCTGCGTGATGGATCAGGTAGTTATGTTGGTTGACACCGTTCGATGGCCGGACGTCATTCACGACGCTGTGTCGGCTCGCCACACGCGGCAACTCGGAGAAAACAATCTGTTGCGGATCGTTTGGGACCCAGGCACCGGCAAGCATCTGCGGCGACTGTGGGTTGTTCTTAGGATGCGGCGGCAATGTTTGCTCATGCCGCAGCACCTGTCCTTGCCGGGCCAAACGGGCTTGCAACTCCGGGAGGGGGACGTCGCGGGGACGGACGCCGTGCTCAACGGCAATCGCCGCGGCAACGCCTGCCGCCTGGCCCAGCGACATCCAGGTGGGCTCCATGCGAATTGACGAGTACGCCACATGCGTGGTCGAGGCGGCGACCGGAACAATCAATCCGTCAACCCGCTTCGGGAGCATGATCCGATAGGGGATCTCGTAGGGCCGTGTAATGTGGTCGAGCATGCCCAGATAGCCTTCGAGCACGATTGTGTCGCCCGGCTGCCGCTTCCGACAGGGGAAGCTGTCAATCGGGAATTCGCCGATCGCGATGCTGTCATCCTGATGACGCGGCCCATCATCTTGGCCATTCCCCGTGATATCGTGCTCGGTCAGTGTGTATTCGCCAACGAGCCGCCGGGCCTCACGAACATAAAGTTGAAACGGGAAGTGGCCGTTGTCGCGAAACTCGTCCTTCGCCAGATGAAGCTCGTTGGCGAGTTTGCGATGTGCTTCCGGCACTTCCGCATCGTTTTGCAGAAACCACAGAAGGCCCAGCGTCAAGTTGCGATGCCGGTCACAGATGCGTTGCCGCGTGGCGTCATCTCCCGCTACATATCCCCGGTTCTGTTCCACAAAGGGAAAACCAAGCGGACGGGGATTGATGTTCACGTCGGTCTTGTGATTGGGAATCGTCGTGACAGAAAGCGCCCGGACCAACGTATTAAAATGGGCGGGATTGTAACCCCGTCCCGGCTTAAAGACCTTCGGTCCGGCAAGCCGTCCGGCGTTCAGGTCGTCGAAGTATCCCAAATAATGACGCCGGTCGTAGTCCGACGGGGGCTCCGTCAGACGAAAGGCGTTGCCCGGGTCGGTCGTTAAGCAGAGCCGATAGGTGTAAGCGGGGAGCCGGCCATCCGCTTCGCCGGTCGTCCCGGGAAGGAACTGCTTGGCCTGATAGTCAAAGTAAACGACACCCGCATGAGGCTCGTCGAACTGATCGCGGCCTTCTCGCCCCAACCGGAACTCAGCCCCCGCGGCGGCATAGAGATCTCCTTCGTACGTGGCGTCGATGAACACCCGGCCCCGCAGCGTGCGAGACTCGCCGGACCGCCGATTGATGACGTCAACGCTAACGAGGCGAGCTTCCGCAACCCGAGCGGACTGCAGCCTCCATCCTTTCATCACCGAGACCGCCGGTTGTTCGCGCAGCAGGCCTTCCATGACGGACTCGGCCACAGAGGGCTCGAAATAGTAACCATCGCGGCATTGCTTCACATTCTCGTGGTCTTGTCCGTAGGTCTTGACATAGTGGGCGTAGACACGGCCAACGAACTCCGTAAACAGCCCTCCGATCATCGCCCGGTTCTCGATGTCACTCTTGCCGAGCCCGCTGGCCATCATCCCGCCCACATGGTCGTGATACGCAACCAGTGTGACGGTCTTTCCGGCCCTCCCGGCGGCCACGGCCGCGGCAATGCCTCCCGGAGTCCCGCCGATGATGACGACATCGGCTTGTTCGGCGTGAATCGCGGATGCCGGGATTCCGCAGAACAGGATGACGAGCAAGCGAAACCAAACAGGATTCATTAGCGGAGAGCTCCTTCTGGAGTTGGCTGGCGTAACCAGAATCTCACGGTGCAAGATGGCATGCCGTGTTGGCGCTTCCACACGACGATGCACGCGACTTTTTGTTCGTGCGTCCAAGGTAACGGAATTGGCAATGGGCCGTCAGTCTGCTTGACGCAGGTGTTCACAGAGGGTGCACGCGCGGATTTCGGTGCGACTGCCTGGCCGTCCGCGCTTGACGTCGAAAACGGCTTTCGCACTGCTTCGCACGGACAAGCAGTGCCGGTGAACAAACGAAAACCGCCCGTGTCCGACCGAAGCAGTGGCACGACTTGGCCCGGACTCGCAATCAAAACCGAGTGCGCCCTTCACAGAGGGGGGCATCCGTTCGACGGTGGCGCTTGCTCAGTGCCGGTTGCGTCGGGCGCGATTGAAGCGACGGACGCGTGTCCTCATTCCGAGCACTGGGGCCGTGCCGCGGCTTGTTCGCAGTTCACAATCCCAGAGTTCCGTGCGGGTCACCAGTCATCATTCTCACATCGCCCCAGCCAGTCTCCGAAGAAGGAGTTTTCGCGGCATCGGCCTCCGGTCGACGGCAAGGCCGCCGGTTTGGGACGTAGAAACCGCGAATACATCGATCCGATAGCCAGTCACCCCACAAGCGGCCGCCGATGAGCGACCATTCTTAGGTTATTCGGATGCGGCCGTCGATCATCACAGTATCCGCGGGGCCGATTCCTGTCGTCTGTCGGGGCTGTTTGATATCCTGCGCCGACATTCTTCCGGGACAGATTCGCAAGGAAAGGCACCACGCGTGGGGTTGATCGTTCAGAAATTCGGCGGGACCAGTGTGGCAAGTGCGGAGAAGATCCTCGCGGCGGCTGCGCGGGCAGTCGCCGCGAGGCGTGCCGGACACGATGTGGTGATGGTCGTCAGCGCACGCGGAAAGAAGACAGACGAGCTCATCCGGCTGGCGGCGGAGGTGAGTGAAGACCCGCCCGCGCGTGAGATGGATATGCTGCTCTCCACCGGGGAGCAAGAATCGGTCGCCCTGATGGCGATGGCGGTTCATGAACTGGGTGAAACGGCGGTCAGCTTGACCGGATGGCAGATTGGCATCGCGACGGATTCGTTGCACAGCAAGGCCCGCATCCGCCAGATTTCCGCCGAACGGATGCGCAGCCATCTCGACGAAGGCCGGATCGTTATCGCTTGCGGCTTTCAGGGAGTGGATGACGACGGCAACATCACGACCCTGGGCCGCGGCGGCAGCGACACCACCGCGACCGCGCTGGCGGCGGCGCTGGCGGCGGATGAGTGCCAAATCTACACCGACGTGGAAGGCGTGTTCACGACGGACCCCCGCATCGTTTCCGATGCCCGCAAGATCGAGACGTTGTCCTATGACGAGATGTTGGAACTGGCGAGCTTGGGAGCGGGCGTGATGCACTCCCGCTCGATCGAATTTGCCAAGAAGTTCCGTGTTCCGGTGCGGGTCCGGCCGTCGTTCTCGGATGCTCCGGGGACTCTGATCGCGCCTCACGGCGACGAGGCCGCGCCGTTGGTGACCGGCTTGGCGCTCGTCCGGACAGAAGCCCGCGTGACGCTGTGCGGTCTTCCGGACCGTCCGGGCGTGATGAGCGTCGTGTTCGAGAAGCTGAGCGAACGCAAGATCCCCGTCGACATGGTCGTCCAGAACGTCGGCACCGCCGGAAAGGCCGAAGTGTCCTTCACCGTGCCGGAAGACGATCTTGCCGGCGCGCTGACCGCTGCAAAGGGGGCGATCGACGACCTGGGCGCGGGCTCCGTGCGCAGCGGAACGAACGTCGCCAAAATCTCCGCCGTGGGCGAGGGCATGCGATCCCATAGCGGGGTCGCCTCGCAGATGTTTCGCACCCTGTCCGATGCGGGCGTGAACATCGAAATGATCACCACCAGCGACATCAAGATCTCCGTGCTCGTCGACCGGGACATGGCGGAGGAGGCGCTGGCGGCGGTGCATCGCGGATTTCGGCTCGACGACCGGTCGTCGCGATCGTTGCCGGTCGGACATCGCCAGCCGGCCCCGTCCAAAAACATGGCGATGGTGGAGGCCGAGATCGTCGGCCGTCTGGCGAATATGGAAGACCTCGTTGTCAGCGAGGCCGACCTTGACGAACAGCAATCGCGGATCACAATCCGCCATCTGCCGGATCGGCCCGGTGTTTCCGCGGATCTGTTTGAAGCGGTCGCGGAGGGGGATGTGATGGTGGACATGATCGTGCAGAACGTAAGCCATCAAGGCAATGCGGAGGTATCGTTGACGGTGTCGCGACAGGATGTCGATCGCTGCCTGTTGCTCGTGCAGGAGTTGGTCTCGCAATGGGACGGGGCCGAGCTCAGCCACGATCGGGCCATCGACAAACTGACCGTGACCGGCATCGGCCTGCGAAGCCATACGGGCGTCGGCGAAACCATGTTTCGAGCACTGTCGGAAGCCGATGTCAACGTGCAGATGATTAACACTAGCGAAGTCCGCCTCGCAGTCGTCGTTTCTGCCGACCAGGGGCAAAACGCGCTGCAAAGCCTGACGGCCGCATTCGCTCTCTCGACGGAGTGACGACAGCCGCGCTGGAGTTCGATGATTGTTCCAGGGAGACGACCGCATGAATCGTGCTGCGAATGAATCCGAGTCGGGCAACACAGTGGACCACACGGTTGTGAACGAGGTACTGCGGCTGTTTCGGGAGCACGGCGATTCCGAATACGGTGGCGAAGCGGTCACCCAGTTAGAACATGCCCTGCAAGCCGCGACGCGTGCCGAGAAGAGCGGGGCGGACAGTTCCCTGATCGCCGCAGCCCTGCTGCACGATGTGGGACATTTATTGCACAACCTGCCGGACGACGCCCCCGACCAGGGCGTCGACGACCGGCACGAGGAGTTGGGGGGACGCTGGCTCGACCATCGTTTCGGCGCGGCGGTGACGGAGCCGGTGCGCCTGCATGTGGCGGCCAAACGATATCTGTGTGCCGTCGAGCCGGGGTACTTCTCGGAGCTCAGCCAGCCGTCGGTCATCAGCCTCGAATTGCAGGGCGGGCCGATGTCGGACGAGGAAGTCAGGATGTTTGAAGCGAACCCCCATTATCGGGAAGCCGTAAGCCTCCGCCGGTGGGATGACGAAGCGAAAGTCGTCGGCGAGCAGACTCCGCCGCTCGAAGACTTTTGCCCGCATCTTGCCGCAGCTGTTTCCTAAAACAAGGCGTTGGAGTTCAGCCTTTAGGCTGCGAAAACGGGAGACGAGCCTTCCCGCTGCCAAAACAAGCTGACGCTTGAACACCAACACACAAATCTCCCCCGCACTTACAAGAGGAACGGTCCATGACACAGCGTACCGGCAAGCTTCAGGCCGTCGTTTTCGATTGGGCGGGGACGATGATTGACTTCGGCAGTCGGGCACCGGCGGCGGCATTCGAGGAGATCTTTCGACAGGAAGGGGTCGCCATTACGACCGCACAGGCGCGCGAGCCGATGGGGATGGCCAAACGGGAGCACATGCGGGCAATCCTCGACATGCCGGATGTCGCCGCGCGGTGGGAAGCGGCTCATGGCCAGGCGGGCACGGAGGCGGACATCGACCGGATGTACGAAAACTTCCTGCCGCTCCAGAAAGAAGTGCTCGGGCAATACAGCCGCCTGATTCCCGGAGCGGCTGACGCGGCTGCCGACTGTCGGCGTCGTGGTTTGAAGATCGGCTCCAGCACCGGATACACCCACGAACTGATGGATACGGTGCTGCCGCGCTCGATCGAACAAGGGTACGAGCCGGACTGTGTGATCTGTGCCGGCGACACGCCGGAAGGCCGCCCGAAACCGTGGATGCTGTTTGAGGCAGCCCAGCAAATGGACGTCTACCCGTTGGACTTGGTCGTCAAGGTGGATGACACGCTGGTGGGGATCGAGGCGGGACGAAACGCCGGCTGCTGGACCGTCGCCATCACCATGACGGGAAATGAACTGGGACTCTCCGAAGAGGAGGCGGCTGCATGTTCCGCCGAGGACCTCGCCGCCCGCGAAATGCAGATCTGCGCGAAGTTCTCCCGCGTTTCTCCCCATTTCATGATCCGCAGCGTGTCGGAGATGCCGCAGGTGCTGGATGAAATCGAGTCCCGCATCGCGAACGGGGAACGGCCATAACATCAGTCGCCGAATCCGGCGTCGGGACGCACATTCCGCCCACAATGACCGCATGGTGGTCGTCGCCGTGTCGGATTCGCTCCCACAGAGGGCCCATCGACAAGAGTTGTCGTGACATAACCTGTGTCTGTCGCACTAATTGCAGGATTCCTGGAAAAACATTGAAGATTTGGGACATTCCGGCGTTCTCTCTGCGATCTCACTGTAACACTCAGCCACGGTTTTCGCTGAGAGAGTTGACTGACAAGCTCCCAAACACTTCCACTTCCCAGGACAGACACATGACAAATTTCTCCCACATCGTGCTCACCAGTTTGATTGCCGTCTCATTGGGCACCGTAGCGATGGCCGACGAGCCGGTTCATCCCTTGCCACGGCCGGTCTTCTCCGGTGGTGTGTCTGTTCCTGTCGGGGGCTACTACGGAGCGGCGGGCTTCGGCGGTGGGACGACCGCTCATGAGAGCATCCTGCGAGGCCATGCCGACGTCATCCGGGCCCGCGGCGAGCACGCCCTGCTGACCGCCGAAGCAGCTCGCAGCTTCGAAGAAGCCAAGAGCCGGTTCCTCGATAACGAAGTCAAACGACTGGCCGTCCGTCAGGAACGAAAGCGACTGGGGATCGCGGAGCGTGCCCATCGGTACGAGTACCTCCAGGCTCGGCGGGAAACCCAGATGGCCCTCAATCAGGCGGCCCGCGAAATCCAGCAAGCGACCGTGCCGGCAGCCGTCCAACGGGAATCCCAGGCAGAAAACAAGCTCCGCTTGGCCATCAATCTGTTGAACAACGGGAAAACCGATTCGGGTGTCGCCTACCTGCAACAGATCACCGAGCAATTCGCGCAGACTGATGCCGCCCAACGGGCCGCCACCATTCTTAACGAAATCAGGGGTTGAGTGACCGACGGCTTTGGATGTGGAAGTGGGTCGTCAGTCAGACAGCCGCGGACGGAAATCGTCCGCGGCTGTCTTTTTTCTTTGGAGCCCGTGGCATTCCCGGAACCACTTGGCGGTCAGCTCACGCTCCCAAGCGGACGACTCTGGTGTCGGGTCGGACGATTGCTCATAGCGACTCGACGCCATTTGTGCGGATCTCGTCACGGACGTGCTTGATCCGCTCAATTGTACACTCAGCGGTCAGTTGGTTGTACGAGTTCAATTGATCGGCAATCACCATCTCGGCATCAGTGTCAACGGAGTCACGGACAGCCTTTTCGATTCGCTTGCCTGTCTTGACCATCAGCATAGAGCAGTCGTATACTGAAGAGTCTTCGGAGTTGCGGGTCAAGACTCGGTAACGGAGCGTTCCGGTTGCCGCCGAGAGGCTCCAGTTTTCGAAAGAGGCCGCAGGGAGCGACCAGAACGTTTTGGACACGCTTCCGGACCGGTTTGGACCCGAAACCGATGGCGGTATTGCGCTGCCTCCATCGGTGTGCCCGGAACTCAGCCATCCAAAATGGCTTTGTCGGTCTACTCCCTACGACCTAACGGATATTCACTCTCATCTCCCGCATATGCTCGCAGCACGGCAAGCTGAAGCTCAATGACCCTGCAGTCTGCAGCGCTCAATTCTTCCGGAACAACGAGCGATCCCTCCGGTTTCCCTCTGAAGAAGAGCGGATATCGCACGGTGCCTTCCGCATCTGGTGGATCAGAATTTTCCCTGCTGTTCGTGTCTCGCGTGCTGCTGCTCGGCCTGCGTTTTGTCGAGGCACCGTTCGACTTAGACCTCTCTCTACGTTTTGTGAACAGCGGAGAAAACGTAACGCCCGCCTCCTTCAGGCAGTTGAGGTAGAACCGAACGGCACGCTTTCGCGTGGACTGCGGCTGGTCTTTGAAACAAGCATCCAGACGTGCTCGCGACGCAGTCTCGATATTCAATGTACCGATCGAGTCTGCGTACGTTTCCTTTGTAAAGGCCGCAAGAGTCTCATTCCACTTGGGCGTTCCGTATGCTTCGACAAGCACCGAGAGCTTCGGCGTCGATTTGCCCTGATCTCCGATGAGGTCCAAGGATCGAAGTGCGGGATAAAGATGGGCGCGAGTTGCGCCGGACATGCCCTCCATCATGTCTTTGTCAACATGATCGGGTATACCGGGAAGAGCCTTCAACTGCTTCAGGAATGTATCGAACGCGCTGAAGGCGACGTATGGGAGTGCCGTTACCGTCTCAGTAGCCATGCTTCAATCCCCTTGAATGCAACCGCATGTCGACTAATTGTGACGGAGGTTACCGTTATGTCAACTGTCCTTGGCGGTAATTGGCGACATTTTTCTTGGAATTGTCCTTTCAGCTTTTCGTGGCTCCGCCGTCGAGGCCGAAACGATCGAGCATGGCGAGGACATCTGTGTCCAAACGCGGACAAACAGCGGGGAAACAGCAATTGCGTTTGGGGGGAGATGTGTACACTTACGACCAAGGACTAATCGGCTTAGTAAGCGAAGTGATGGCGGGAGGTGTCAACAGTAATGTTGAAGGGGTGTGGTGAATATCCTCCTGACCGAACCTTCCTGAGTCAAACGGATAGTTCCGTTGTTTCTTGCACCCCGCGGCCACCAGCGATTCACTCCGCGGTCAACGGGTCGGCGGTTTGCATCGACTCCAGCGACTTGTCGGTGCTCTGCGGGTCGATCGCGCGGCAGCTTTCCGTGAGGCGGTCGGCGAGTTGCTGCAACTCGGCCTCCCAGGCGGATCGTTCGAGTTCCGCCGGGCAGAGTTGCGAGAACTCGCCGCACAGCAGAATCAGCCGCAGCAGATGCCGGAAGATGATGCCTTCCTGCTTGGCCAGATCGCGGCTGGTGACGTACTTGTGAAAGTCGCCGCCGAACTGCAACAGTTCGCCCGCGACCCAGACCGGGCTCGTTCGCAGGTTGCCGACGCGCGGGAATTCACTGTCGAAAATGCGCCGCAGCTTGTCGCCCAACAACAGTCCCCGGCTGCGTCGCCGCCCGTAATCGTCCTCGTCCATCTTCGAGGGGTCGATTTCCTCCGCCGTCGCGAGACCTCGCGCGATGAGAAGTGGGTCGAGCCGGTTGATCGCCAGCGGACCGGGCGGCAACTCATCCGGACCGGGGGCGCGCACCTGCATGAACACCGATCCGGGAATCTCCAGGACGCTTTCGAGGGCCTGAAGCCGCTCGCTTTCATCGGCGATACCCAGATGTTCCAGCAGAAACAACCCGTACAGCGGATTGACGCTGCGCAGCACGAGCAGCTTTTCCAGTTCGGGCGTCGGGGTCGCGGTGACCGGCAGGTACTCCTCGCGCTCGGCCGGTTCCTCATCAGCTGCGGTCGCCTTTCCGGCACCGGCGTCCGACTGTTTGGACTTCGGTCCATCACGTGTGAGCGCTTGTTGCAGCAGGGCCCCAAACGTCCCGGTCTCTGCGGGAGATTCCTCAGTTGTTTGCTCAGCGGTCTGTTGTTTTTCGTCCTGCGAAGACGGTGTTTCCTCGACGGCGACGCCTGCGCCAAAGGCATCGTCGGCAACGGAACGGACACGCGACGGAGTGGTGGCACGCCGCTCGGCATGCGGAGGCTTCGGATCGAGCTCGATGTATCCGCCAGCCCAAAGCGTGACCAGCATTTGCGTCATCCCCTTCTGGGCGTGTTCCTTCTGTTTCTCGTCGAGCATCCGTTTGCCGACAAAGGCGCGCAGTCGTTCGACGTCCGGGGAGATTTCGAGCAGGTAGGCGAGCAAACGCCAGGGAATCACGCCCCGGCTGGAGAGCCTGCCGGGCGGGGCGGCGACCAGTTTGTCGAACTGTTGCTCGTTCCAATACTGCTGTGTCGGTCGCCGCTTGGGCATCTTTTTTTTGAGCTTCTTTTTCGCCCGGATGAGGCCGGGGTCCTTGCTGTTCTCAGGGATTTGATCGTATTGCGCCTTCCAGCGGGCGATCTTGACGTCATCTTCATGAGCGAGGACGTAGACGAACCCCCGGTCATCGAACTGCGGCCGTCCGGCGCGGCCGAACATCTGGTGGGCTGAACTCGGGTCGACCACCTTTTTTTTGGCGGGGGGACCTTTCATCAACGTGGTGAGCACGACCGACCTCGCCGGGAGGTTGATCCCCGCCGCCAGTGTCTCGGTACAAACACAGACCGAGAGCAGCTTCTGCTGGAACAGCTCCTCGACCCGCCGGCGGTACTTGGGCAGCATGCCCGCATGATGCACGCCGACGCCGCGCAACAGGATCGGCTTCAGTTTGGAGCCCGCTCCCAGTTTCCAATCCTGCTTGTTGATGACCTCTTGCAGACGCTTGCGTTGTCCGTCATGCAACATGGCCTTGCCTTTGAGTTGCTCTGCGACGGACCAGCATTCGGAGCGGTTGAAGCAGAACAGCAGGGCGGGCGTCCTGCGCGAGTCCTCGTCCCCTTCCGCCATCGCTTCGAGCTGTTCGTTGAGGAGCTTGTCGCCCACCCACTCGAATTGCAGCGGGATTTTGCGTTCGTTGCTCTGCACAAGCCGCACCGCACGTCCATGACTGCGGCTGAGCCAAAGCGTGAAATCGACTGCGTTACCGACAGTCGCAGAAAGCAGCAGCAACCGCACGTGCTTCGGCAGCAGTGCGAGCGACAATTCCCAAACGGCCCCGCGCTCCGGATCGTTGAAGCTGTGAAATTCGTCCATCACCACCACGGCCACATCCTCGAATCCGAACTGGTCCGCATGCAGCAGACGATTGAGGAGAATCTCCGCGACGACCACGAGGATCCGCGCATTGGGATTCACGCGGCGATTGCCCGTCACCAGTCCGACGTCATCGGCGGAGAACCCCCATCGTTCGGCTGCCTCCTGCATCTCGCGGAACTTTTGCTCCGTCAGAGCGATCAGCGGCGTTGTGTAATAGGCGCTTTTGCCCGTGTGCAACGCCTCGAACAGGGCCGCCTCAGCGATAATCGTCTTGCCGGTTCCGGTCGGCGCACAGACGAGCACACCCTCGTCGGCGGTGAACCACGTCAGCATCGCCTCTTCCTGGACCGGGTAGGGATCGAACGGCAGTTGGTCGAGGTAGTCGCTGGCGAGATCATCTCGCGACGGCGCGGCAGACATGGGCACATCCCTGGGCACGGAGTGGTCGTCATCACGGGGGCAGCCGGATGATAGGCAACGCATCCCGCCGATGCGATGCGGCACGTGTGGATCCCGACGATTCAGAGCCCGGAGCGTTCGCGACGGGTCGCGGGGTGACGAGGTGATGGAGTGGTCGGGACGAACGCATTGTTGACGCGCGGGGCATTTCACCGACATCGGCCGTCGCCGTTGGCTCTGGGCTAATTCCGGTCGATGACACCTGTTAGCCCGGAGGCATCGCCGACGGCGAGCCGCCGACAACCCCCGATCGTGAAAACAGGTTCGCCCTGTCGCCGTGCGGACGTGACAGCAGCGCGCCGTTGCCGCATAATGGCAGTGGCCATTCTGGTGCACCTTCAAGGGAGTCATGCCATGTTCGCCGCATGCTGCCGAGGCCACGTGGGACTGCTCGTCGCTTTGTGGCTGTTCGCCGATTCCGCCGGCGCGGAGGTGATCGCGTCTGCGGGCCATTTGGCAGCCCGAGAGGACGGCTCCCGTTGGCGGCTCCTGTCTGCCCAGGAAGACCTTCCCCCGCAGGCAGAGGTGAGAACATCACCGGCGGGAGCGACGTCGGTCGACGTGGCGGGGGCCCGTCTCGTGATTGGGGCCAACTCCCGGTTCCGCATCGACCAGCAACAGCGGCAGCTTGAGCTTCACGGCGGCGCAATCTTCCTGTCGTCCCATTCGGAATGGGAGGTCACCGCGGGAGACGCTTTCTTTGCAGTACCGCCGGAGACGAAGGCCAACGTTTCGGTCTCTGGTGGGAGAACCCGGATCGATGTCATCGAGAACGCGGTTCCTCTTTGGCGGGGCGCATCGGACGGAGTTGTCCATGCCGCTCCCGTTTCGTTGACCGTCGAGGGAGATGCGTTGGAAGTATCGACGCCCGCCAACGCCGCAGACTGGGCCGCCTCGACGATCGCGTGGACCAAGATCCGCGAATCCCAGGGGCTGGGACAGATCGTCGTCAGCGATCCGCAGTCCGGCAGCGAGACGCGGATGGAGATCGCGCGGTGCCATGTGAATGTGGTCCTCAAGCCGCCGGTCGCGTTGGTGCAGTTGGATCAGTCCTTCTACAACCCGCAGAACGTTCAGCGGGAAGGGACGTTTGTCTTCAACCTGCCGCAGGGAGCGTCGATCTCGCGGTTCGCCATGTTCGTCACGCCTGAGGATTTGATCGAGGGCGAGCTGATTGAGCGGAGACAGGCGTCGAGGATTTACGAGTCGATCGTCCACAAGCGGCGCGACCCGGCCATCCTGGAACAGATTGGCGACAACCTGTTTCGCATGCGGGTCTTCCCCATCTTCGCCCGCGACACCAAACGAATCCTGCTGGACTTCACGGTGCCGATCGTGGAGAGGTCCGGTCGCTACCGCTTCGATCTCCCGCTGATGTCCGACCTGAAGCCAATCTGGGACTTCCGCCTCTCCGGGACGATTCACCCGCCCGTCGATCCGACGAGCATCGTTTCGCGTCTGAATCCGCAGCTCACCTTCAAGGCCGATGAGCGCGGCATCGTGCGGTTCTCCTCGCAACAGCAGCACGTGCATCCGCCGGCGCGGCTCGACCTGGAGTACCGGGCGCCTCCCCAGGCACAGCCGCGGCTGAGCCGGTTCGTGGCGGAAGAGGGCGTCTTCGGCGAGGAGGAGCAGTTCTTCGTTGCCTCGATTCCGAACCAGTCGGTGGCTCACACCCAACCGCCACCCAGCGACATCATGGTCGTCGCCGACACGTCCGGCAGTTCGAAGAATCTCTCGCTGATCAAACAGAGCGTCCGCACGATCTTGTCGAACCTCGGCCCGGAAGACCGGTTCCAGCTTGCCTGTGCGGATGACTCGCTGCGCCGTTTGACATCGGAGTGGCATGCCGCCGATTCGCTTGATCTCGCACGGGCACTTGCCGATCTTGACCTTCAATTCCCGCTGGGGGCGAGCCAACTGGCGAACACGCTGGAGGAAGCACTGCAAGCGTTCGAGGAACCGACCGAGGGAAGGCGGCGTCAGTTGATCTACATCGGCGACGGTGAGGCGACCGGCGCTGGGCATTTGGCAAACTGGATGCGCACGCTCTTGGTGCGTCCGAAGATGCGGGCTGTCACTTTCTCCGGTGTGCGAATCGGTGAGAGCGGCAACGGCAGCCGACGCTTGAAGCGAGGGGTCCGTCAAACGGGCGGCAAGTTGTTTCTCGTCAGTTCGTCGCGCAATTTGGAGGACTTGTTCGCCTGGACACTGGCCGGATGCCCAACCGGGCAAAGTGTGGGTCACGCCCGGATTGAGAACCAGCAGGGGGCGGAGATCTTCGCCGACCCGACGAATGCCGAGGGAGAGTCACTGTACATCTACGGGCGCTGCAAGCCGCGCGACAACCTGACGCTCGTGACCACCATCGGCGGCGAGCAGCAGGAGTTCTTATTCTCAGCGGAGAACTCCTCCGTGGACGACACGGCGGTTTTCGCCGGCCGTCTGTGGGCGCAGAAAAAGCTCGAACAACTGGTCGAGTCGTCTCCCGACCCCTCGGACGTGCAACGTCGCAAGATTGTCAAACTCTCGCAGGAATGGAGCCTGCTGTCCCCGTACACCGCGTTTCTAGTGCTGGAGACCGAAGCGGATTACGTCCGCTGGAAGATCGACCGACGGCTCCGCCGCCGCTACTGGAAGCCGCCCGAAGCGCTGGCGGCCATTCCGCTGCCCCCGGAGGTTGTCGAACAGCAGCGAGGGGAATCGGGACAAGCACGGGCATCAGTCGGACGTCGGCAAACACGGACGATCAGCAAGGCCCGGTTTCAGCAAACGCTCAAGGCGGCCAATGCCGCTTTGAAGAAGGACGAACCGGGCCTCGCGCTCCGGCGTCTCCTCGCGGTCAAGTCGTTCGCCCGTCAATACGGACCGGATGAGTACCACCGGCTGATGAAGACGACCCAACAGCGGCTGCAGCGCGAGCGACTTCTGGGCGAGCTTGGCATCCGTCGCCGCCAGCACGACCGCAACGCAACGCTCCCGTTGCCGAGCACCGACCTGTTCGCCTCCCTGCTCGGTGCCGGGGGAATCAGTCCGGACTTCCTCAAACGTCATCCACTGGCGCGGGGGATGGTGAAGCGCGTCCGACCGCCCCAACCAAAGATGCCGCTGACCGACTTCATCGACTTCGTGAGAAAAGAGACCGGCTGGAGCCTGCTGATCGACGAGATCGCCCTGACGGATGTCGGCGTCCGTCTTGATGAAGTGCTCGACCTGCGGGACATCGAACAGATCACCGTTCGCAACCTGTTGTACCACGCCCTCAAACCGGTGGAGCTGACCTATGCTGTTACGCCGCATCTGGTCCGGATCACGTCCTCTGAGGTGGGGGAAGAGATTCTTCAGACCCGGCTCTATCCGGTCGTCGACTTGATCCGCACGGACCAACCGCCGCGCCCCGAACAATTGTCGAGCCCCTATTGGGACCTCGAACAGGGGTTCGAACGACAGGCTGAGGCGGCGCTGGATCAGATCGTCTCCGTCGATTTCAATGATGCAGACGGTTTCGACTTGCGGGAGTTTCGCGGCTGGCTGGCGGAGCAAATGGGCGACAACGTCCGGCTCGACACGATTGCGATGACCGACGTCGGCGTCCCGGAGGATGAGCCGGTGGCCTTGAAGTTGAACGACGTCCCGGTCCGCGTCGTCGTCGAAACGGTGTTGGAACCGCTGGAACTCGTCTGCAATATCGATCGCGAGGTCGTGGAGGTCACGTCGATGGAGGTCACGGAAGACATCCTCTCGGCACGCTGCTACTCCGCTGTTGGCGTGATCTACCAATTCCCTCGCGAACTGACCAAGGCGATGGAGTCGCGGCGGAATCGCCGGTGGGGGAATCGCTGGGGTGGCGGTGGCGGATCGGGTGGTGGAGGAGGAGGTTTTATCGGTGGTGGCGGTTTCGGTGGCGGACTGGGTGGCGGCGGTATCGGTGGCGGCGGAGCCTTCGGGGAGAACGGAGGGAGCGGAGATGCTGATTCGGGCATCACAGAGACCGATGCCGGCATGTCACTGATCGACAGTCCCCAAACCGATGAAACGCCCGAGGAACCCGCGGATGACGAGTCCGTCGAGAAGTCCGTCGATGAAGTGCCCGCTGCCGATGAAGTGCCCGCCGACGAGACGCCCGCCGCCGACGTTCCGGAGTTCTCAGCTTCCGACTCCTTACCGAGTGGCGACGCCGCCGACTGGGGCTTCGAAACACCGAGCAGGGAACCGCTGGGGTTCGCGTCGGATGAGGTCATCAACCTGCTGCAGAACGAAACCGAAGGGCCGTGGGAGGACATCGACGGCATTGGCGGCAACATCATTTTCTATGCTCCGGCGATGACGCTGGTTGCCCGGCAGACGCTGAAGGTGCACCGGGAGATTGAAGCGGAGCTTCAGCTGCTGCGGGGGTTGCCGGTCGCCGGTCAGCGGGTGCGGCCCGCCCACATCCCGTTGATCACCGAAGACATGGCGGCCGGCTGGGATATGGATGAGCTGACCGAACTGCTCCAGGAGCAAACCGTCGGTCCCTGGGAGGAGATCGACGGCATCGGCGGGAGCATTACGCCGCACGTGCCTTCAATGTCCCTGATGATCAAGCAAACCCAACAGGTGCACGAGGAACTCGACGCACTGCTCACGCAGTTGCGGCGGGCGATGATCATCAATCGCCGCCGCATCAGCCAATGGGAGCGCGGCATCCGCAACACCGACCGCTCGCAGTTCGGCCCCCAGGTCGTCCTCACGTCATGGCCGATCCTCACGCCCCCCGACAAAACCGGCACGGACCGCGAGCTCGAACTGCTCAGCGTCCGGCAGGTCGCGCCGGAGTTCGCCGCCCGCTGGCGGAGCACCAGCGGCGATGCGGCCAACGAGTACCGTGTGCGTTGGAACGGGCCGCGCCTCGAACTGAAAACCGGCCACGTGCATCTCCGCAGCGACGGGCAGCAGGGATCCATCCGGTACCCGGGCCTCGCGCGGGTCGAACTCGACGACTGGGGGGAAACCATCCGGCGGGTCACCGATTCCATCCTGCCGTGGCTGCCGCACGTCTCGAACCGGGAACTCGCTGCCCTGTACAACGTCGAACGGGCCGCCGAGACGGACGAGAACGTGACCTTGCGGCTGCTGCTCGTCAGCGACAACCGGGTCGTCATCACCGCCACGTTTGGCCGTGAGACCGGTCGTCCGGTCAACTGGGACGTGAGCGTCGCCGGGACGCCGTCGTATCGGTTGGAGTTCGAGCAGACCAATGACGCTCCGGTTGTGCGGGCCTTCGACGCAAACAACCGGCAGACCGAGCAATGGGAACTGCTGCGGTCAGAACCGAGCACAGAAATCCCCCCGGTCGGCGAACAGGCTCCGACCGATCTGGTCATCGACCGGCGTGACCCGGAGGCGGCGTTCCTGCGGATTCATGACGCCCTCATGCAGTATGACTACCCGCGGGCAGTCCAACTCCTCGACGCGGCCATCGGGCGCCAACCGAAGCAACCGTTGCTCAACTTCCTGCTGGCATGGACTTGCGAGCACGCCGGCAAAACGGTCCCCAATGGTCCGCAGCGCGAACAACAAGCGATCGCCGTTGTTGTCGCCTCCCAGGCGGCTGATCTGCTCCCGCTCCTGCGACCGGAGAACTTCCGCGAAGTCAGCAACGGCCAGTTGTTGGCGCTGCTGGATCAGATCCCCACACAGGAGCGTTCCCTCGCCACCATCGATGCCATGATTGAACTGGCAATGCGGCTGAACCGATTCCGCCGGGCGCTCGGCGACCTGCAGGACGCACTGCTGCTTCCGGAAGGCTCGACACGAGAGCGACGGTTGTTGGAGGTCGACCTGCTGGTGGAGACCGGTGCGGTCGCCCAGGCCCGGGAAGCCGCCGCTGCGCTGAGCCGTGGGGCATCGGCCGACCTGCTGGCGGAACTCGGCGACCTGTTCGGCAAGCATGGTGACCTCACGGCCGCAGACGCTTTCTTCGCCGAGGCCAAGAAGCTCGCTCATGGCGACAAGCAGAGCCTCGCCGCGCTGGATTTGCGGCAAGCGTCGTGGCATCCGCCAGCGTCGCGATGGAAGCTGCTCATCCAGGCCGCCGAGCTTCGGCCCGGCCCGGATCCCTCACGGAGCATTCCCCTGCGGACCGTGATTCGAGAAGCCCAAGCCGCCGCAGACGCGAAGATTCTGGCACGCCTCGCTGCCTCAACGACGCATCGCGGAATCAGGATGCAGCTACTCATTCAACAGGCAAGACTGATGCCGAACACCAGCGAGGCGGGACGTCTGTGCCGCCAACTTCTGGAGTCCGGACGGGTGCCGGACGACGATCAGAACTGGATGCTCCGCAAGATCATCGGCGCCAACGACGCCGCATTTGTAATCGGCTTTCTGGAAGCGCATCTCCGTCAAGGTAAGACGGTCACCGGACCGACCCTCAGAGTGCTGGCGACGGCCTACGAGAACACAGGCCGCCCGGAACTGGCGCGACGGGCCGACTCCCAACGGAAGCAGGAAGAATCACGAGATTGGCGGCAGCGGCGAAACTGGCAACGCTCGGCGGGGAGCGGATTTTTCTAGGACCGTTCTTGGTCGCAGCCCGCCTGAGTCGAGGAGACTCTCCGGAAACGGAAGGCGCATTTTCCGGGAGGGCGAGGCTCCCGCCGCGACGTGACGATTCGGCCACAACAGTGGCAATTCGCTCTCCTGCGGGGGCCGATCTCCGCGATCCCGTTGAGCAAAACCGGCCCCGTCCGTTCTGTATGCGGCTCGGCGGGAGTCTCGCCCTCCCATTCGGTGCGGCGATTCAGGAGTCGAGTTTCCGGAGAGCCTCTGACACCCGCAATCGCCCGAATCGGGCATTCCAGGGCGATTCTGAGCAGATGGATGAAGTGTGTTTCATCCTGAGAATAAAGTGATGTGCGGCACTTTCGCAAATCTCTGGCTTGCATTGCGAAAAAAGCGACTTCAAGCGTCAAAACAGCCTGTTTTCACTGTGCTTTCAGCATTTTAGCCGTCGAAAATCCGATTCTCAAACCATCTTACGACATCGCACTTTTTCGCAGGGATTCGCAGTATTCTCACTCTGAGTCGATCCCAAAACAGTAGATACCGTTTTGACCATGACGGGAACGCGGGCGATGGCTTTGCAGATGCGACGGCTGATCTTCCAGTCGTGAACACACACCGTTCCGCCCAATTCTTGATCTCCATCCAGCCGCTGGTTGGCTTGTCAGTTGGGGTCATAGAACCTCACATCGAGGAATGCTGCCCGGCATTTCCAGACCCGCACCTCAAGCTCATTTTGTGGCTTCGGGGAGTTCCACCAATTTGAGTCAGTGATCCGCTGAACGACTTTCTCCCAATAGTCATCGAGATCAACGCTCTTTGGAATTCCAAACGCTTCACAAAGCTTGTCACGGTTTTTGCTGTCGAGGCACACGAAGTAATCAGGGCGTTTCATTGCCAACAGACGGGTAGCCGTTGCGATGCCTGATCGATCGAATGCGTCGCGAAAGAGTGTCAGGTAACGGTCATAATGTTCCTGAGTCACCTCTCCATTCAATGGGATTTCCGCAAGTGCGGCAGAGACCTTCGGATTGTTACCGTTGATCGCTTGCTTGAAATAGCCCGCCCCTTTCATGCTTCCAAACCAAAGCCAATCCAACTCCTCTGTCCTACCGAAACCTGCAATGCCTTTTCTGGCTTCGTCGCTCAGTTCGTTGAAGTAATCGTGTGTCGAAAACAATCGCCTCGCCTCCTCAAGAACGGCAAGTCGCCCCTTGGTCGTATGCTCCGTGTCATTCTTGACTGAGTCGAAGTATTCCGCCCAGCTTGCCACGAAAAGTGGAACGTCCAGCGGTGATCTTGTCGGCTTCTTTTTCTTTGTCGGTGGCTCGTAGTTTCCAGACAGAGGATTCAATCGACGTTGCTGGCGTGTCCAGATCGACCGATACGCATCCAAGTCTACATTCGTGAGCTTCTTGCCCGTCAATAAGTACGAGTCCAGGGTCGAGTGAATCTTCCGGTGAGTAGCATCCGCATCAACATCACTATGCGAGAAGTGGATTGCCACCTCAACATTTCCAGTGAATGCGCCATGCGTGAAGTTGGGACTGCCGATCACACAATCCCACTTACCGTCCTCGGACTCGAAGAAGTACAGTTTGGTGTGAAATACGCCGCCAGGGTGCATGACGAATTGTACGGCCTCGTGGTCCAGAAATGCGCCGATGAAATCAGGATGCGTCTGGTAAAAGTGGATGCCCACGGTCAGTTGTTGAATCTTGTCTTCGTTCTCCTTGAGCAGGTGAAACAGCGGCGTGTCGTGAGAAGCCCAGGCGACTGCCCAGCGAAGTTGCTGGCACTCTTGAATCAGACGCTTGAGTGCGATCTCAATCTCCTTGGGTGAACCGAGGAATCTCATGGTTGCTCGGCCTCCTCAGCCATCATCATTTGCAGTTGAACTTCCCCACTTTTGGTGGGCGCAGGTTTCGGGTTAGTCAGTTCGGAAGTCGCTTTTCATTGCACCATATCCTTTCCAACCACGTAAACGCTCCGCCCCTCGCCTTGGTAGCTGTCGTAGACGTGCTGGTACACGGTGTCGCACTTCTGTTGGTACAGATCGGGCGTGTAGGCACGGGGAAGTTCGTCGAGGACTGTCTTGACCGTCGTGTAGACGTCAGCACGAGTGCGTTGTTTCTTCCGCCAGTCGAGAACCAGCTTGGCTTCCTTCAGGGTTTGCAGCAACATCCGAGCGACTTTCTTGACCTCTTCCTTTTCTTTGGCCGTCATGTCGATTTCAGGCTTGGTCAAGATGTCGAACAACGCCAGTTCTTCCTCAGTCAGTTGTTCTGAAACGCCTCGCTGTTCTTCCTCACTCAGTTCCTTCACGAACGTGACGAGCTTGGCGAAGAAGCCCTCGACATCCAGCCCCTTGTTGTACTGGTCGATCAGCTTCTTGAACTTCTCCATCAGGTCGGTGCGAGTCTTGTTCAACTGCACCATGCTTTTCAGTTTCTTGCCGACCGCCTGCTTGAGTGTTTCAGCCTCCGTCCGCTTTCTGCCCTTCTCGAAATGAGCTTTCAGTGCCTCGAAGTCGATCTGGCTCAAGTCAATCAGCGAAGTCTCTTCGGTCGAATGGATGACGTAGCCCTTGGTGGCGATTGACTCGTCGAGCAATTCGCCGACTTGGCCCATGATGTCATCAATGCTGGCTTCCTCCGTGAACGTGCGGATTTTGTCGGCCAGCACGGCGAGGCACGTCTTGATCGGGGCGAACTCATTAGACGAAGGGTCCGGCAGGATCGCCTTGTAGAGCCGAACAACCTGATTGGCGAGGGAGAGATACTTCTTCTTCAGATCGTCATTGACGATGACCTGCTCCACAGCGTCGTCAACGGCTTCATTGACCTGTTTGTCGACCAGATTCGTAGCGGCATCATCGAGATACGCAATCTTTTGGAAGCCGTCGGCGTTGAGAATCGAATCAACGTCGACGCCTCGGTCCTTGCAGAAGTCCACAGCTTCGGCGATCGCGAGCCGCAATTCTTCGACCAGTTCTTCCTTTTTCTGGATCGGGCATTCCCCCTCTTTGACGCCGCCACCCGAAGATGATCCGTAGATTGCCAATGCCTTCTGGAGATTGCGGAACACGCCGACGTAATCGACGATCAGACCGTTGTTTTTCTCCCCGAAGACCCGGTTGGCCCTGGCGATGGCTTGCATGAGCGTGTGGTTCTTCATCGGCTTGTCGAGGTAAATCGTCGAGACAGCCGGAGCGTCAAATCCCGTCAGCCACATCGCACAGACGAAGGCCAGACGAAACGGGTCGTCGGCATCCTTGAACTTCGTCTCCATTTCCTCTTTGACCATGCGGAGCCGGTGCTTTTCGATGTCGAGGCCCTTCTCCTTGAACAACTCGATTTCGTTCTGTTCCTGCGACACGATCACCGCCATGTCGGTTTCTTCCATGAAGTCAATCCGCTTTCGCAATTCAGGTCGGCTCAAGTCATCTGAAGTGGACCCCGGTTTTCGGACCACTGGTTAAGGTAGATTTCGGGGAGGTTGAGAAGAGGATATCGTGGCGTCATCCGGAGGTGCATGATGGCGCGGACACGACGTCGATTTGATCCACGCTTCAAGGCGAAGGTT
>JAJDEI010000298.1 GCA_029259845.1 Planctomycetaceae bacterium
CCGCCCACCAGGCCCTCCTGCTGCACCACCTCGGACTGACGCTGCCAATGACTCGGAGACAATCCGAAGAAATGTCGTGAAGACTTTCCCGCCCCCCGCATTACGGCGCAAGCACTGACCGCAACAACTGACGAACTTGGGTGAGTTTACGGCGGTGAAGTTCACGAGCCGCTTGGGGGCGTGCGGCATCGCCATCAGCATGGACGGTCGGGGACGGCCCGCTGTGAGCGGATCATCTGTCACAAGCCCGCCGCGCAGAGAGACGTCCTCATTCCTCAACACGGGACCACGAATCAAGCCGACCCTGGCGGACAATGTGTTCATCGAACGGTTGTGGCAGAGTGAGGTGCTTCGCCTTTTTCGGACAGTCGAACTCCTTATTCTAGTGCGGGCGGCTTTTAAGTGTAGCGTCGTCTGGACGCTTGTGGACGCTGAGATGCCTCATAACCGCCCCGTAACGCCGCCAAAACCCGCTACACTTAAAACGATGCCGCACTAGAGGGCGGAAGGAGCGCTGTCCGATGTCGAGAAAGAGCGCAAATCAGCGGACGCGGGTTCGTCGCGTTTACACGGACGATTTCAAGTGGGAAGCAGTGCAGATGCTGCTGGATGGCCATTCGGCCGCGTCGGTGTGCAAGCGGCTGGGGTTGTCGGGGACGAACTTGCTGTACCGCTGGAAGCGGGAGGCTTTGAAGGAAGAAGCTGGGATTGCGTCCAACCATCCCTTTCAACATCAGGCGTTTTCCTTGTAACCTCCTGTGAGGGCAAGACATGGATGGTCAACAGGGGGAGGGACAAGGATGTCTCAGCAGGAGAGATTTGATGCGGCGCTGACGGTCAGTCCGTTGACAACGTTGGTGCGTGGGGTCATCGAGTGGGCCTTCCCCGCGCAAAGTTGGGCTGACTTGCATGCGGAGTTTGCTCCCGGCTGCCAGACGCGCAAGTTGAGCATCGATGCGGTGTGTTCGTTGATGGCGCCGGTGGTCGCCGGTTCGCGGCGCAGCGTGTTTGCCGCTTTTCAGGCCGACCAAGCGCTGGAGACGCCGGCGATCACGGCCAGCCATCAAGCCTTGTACGGCAAACTGGGACGGATGGCTCCCCAGTTTTCCTGTGCCTTGGTTCGCACTTCGGCACAACGGCTGGCCCCCTTGTTGAAAGTGGCCGGCTGCCAGGGCCTGCCCGGTTGGAACGGCTATCGCATTCGGATGGTCGACGGAACACAGCCAAACGAGAGCGAGCATCGTCTGGAGGTTCTTCGCGGGTGCGAGCGGCCGGATTGCCTTGTCGCCTAGTGGTTCAGTTTGATCCGGCCACTGGCTTTATGCGTGGACACCGCCGCGGCTGAAGACGCCTACACGTCCGAGCAGGTGATGGTCGAGCCGATGTTTGCACAAGCGCAACCGCACGATCTGTTCGTGGCTGATCGGCATGACGCGGTTTGCCGATTGTTCTTGTGTGTCCACGACCGCAGCGTGCACTTCGTGATTCGCGAGCATCTGCCCCAGTTGATCCTCAAAGAGTTACGCCGGGCCAAACGGACCGGCCGTATCGAAACCGGAGTGGTGGGGGAACAGCCGGTGGAAGTCACCGACGGCAAAACCCAGCGTCGTCTCCAACTCAGGCGGGTGATCGTCAAGCTCGATGAAGCGACGGAAAAAGGCGAAACCGAAATCCGGCTGTTGACGAACCTCCCGGCCCGCGTGAATGCGAAAAAGATTGCCCGCCTGTATCGCCGGCGCTGGAGCAGCGAGCGACATTTCGACCTGCTTAAGAACGCTCTGCATGGCCAGGTGGAAAGTCTCGGACAACCCCGGGCGTCGATTTTCGCGCTGTGCCTGTCGATGGTGGCCAGCAACGCCTTGGCCGTCGTCCAAGGGGCCCTCACCACCACACACGGCGAAGACGAGACGGACAAGCTGTCGGGGTACTACTTGGCCGATGAGATTGCCGGTAACGACCGAGCAGTCGACGCCCTGGTTCCCCAAGCCGAATTCGACCGTTTGAGTGGCCAGAGTGCCAAGCGTTTTGGGAATTGGTGTCGGAGCGTCGCGAGACAGATCCGCCCGCAAGCCTTCTCCGCTCACCCGCGCGGCCCCAAACGATCCCCTCCCAAACGCGCCAGCGGAAAACATCGCGACCATGACTCCACCCACCGCCTCCTCCAAGAAGACAAACAGCGATGTTGAAAGGGATGGTTGCCAGCAACCTGGGCCACCCGCGAAGTCAATTGGTGCTCAGACGTCACTCTGCCAAACTCACCGGTTTGTGGCGATGCAGAACATACCCAACGGTGACAAGCACTGTCGGCGACATCAACAGATAGGCGTATGCCAAGGCAATGACCCAGCCTTGATCCGTTCCCTCGACAATCAAACCCCACGTGATCGGGAAAACCCGAGGGCTAACAAGTAATCCCACAGCCAAGCTGAAAAGAGCCCACGTCGGGAGACGGTGCAATTGACGTGAAATCAACTGGATCCACTCGGGACGTCTCACAACGATCATCACATAGGCAGCCACGGCGAGCCCGAAACTGATGGTCATGCCGATTCTCAGCAGCACGTAGAAGAGGCCAGCGTGGTCTGGGAAAGGATTCGAGATATTCGTTATCAGCATTTCGAACGGGCGCCACATATCGGAGCCGACCGTAAAGAGCATGATTCCAATCAACATCCACAGCGATCGGTTGATCCAGATACTCCGCAGACTTACCTTGGCGAATTCGTTGTCCAGGGTAATTGGGGAACCCACACGCCTACACGCAATGAGAAAGGCTTCCTGATCGGTGAGACCGTTCGATCGCAGCGATGTTACACTTTCACGAAGATGCGTCTCCAACTCGGCAACGTTGTCGACGCTGAGGGACTCGCGGGCGGCGAGGGATTGCGTCCAGTCGGTGATGGCGGTTTCTAGGTCAAACATGGGTCGGGTCCCCAGAATTGGGCCAGGGTTTGATGGACGGCAAACCATTGCCGCCGTTCGGCCGCGAGGGCTTTCTGGCCGCGGGCGTTGAGCCGGTAGTATTTTCGCTTGCGGCCGGCGTCGGAGGTCTTCCACTTGGACGTCAGCAGACCCTCCCGCTGCAGGCGATGCAGCACCGGGTAG
>JAJDEI010000299.1 GCA_029259845.1 Planctomycetaceae bacterium
CGTGGAGACGCTGCTGAGCGTGATCGAAACCTGTCGCCAGCAGAACCGTAACGTCTTCACCTTCGTCACCGACGCCGTCAAAGCCCACTTCGCCAGCCAACCACCCCCCACCCTGCTATCCGGGGTGTGAACGGTTACTGGAATTCTTCGACGGGCTGCTGTAGCAAAGCGTGCCTCTGGTATAGAATTGCTGTTGCGGCGGGCGGGCTTTAGCTCACATGGCAACAGCGATTTGTTCAAAAGGAGGAACTCCGAATGGCCGACACACAGCAGAACGTCGTTGCCCTTGTTGTGGGTGGTGGTCCCGCTCCGGGGATCAACGGCGTGATCGCGGCGGCAACGATTGAGGCGCGGAATCATGGCTGGGACGTCGTCGGTAGCCTGGACGGCTTCCATTGGCTCTCGCAGGGCGATGATCAGCACCTGCAGCCGCTGGCCATCGACGACGTTTCGAGAGTCGGCCGTCGCGGGGGGTCGATTCTGAGAACGTCTCGGGCGAATCCCACGAAGGACCCGCAGCACATGGAAAATGTTGTGCAAGTCCTCAAACGGCGCGGCGTAACACATTTGATTACCATTGGCGGAGACGACACTGCCTACACGGCATCGCGAATCGAAGAGTTCGCACAGGGCCGCCTGAAAACCGCCCATGTGCCCAAGACGATCGACAACGACCTTCCGCTGCCGGAGTCGGTTCCCACGTTTGGGTATGAGACGGCCCGGGCAGTTGGCGTCGGTATCGTGCAGAACCTGAGCGAAGATGCGCGAACGACCGGACGCTGGTACTTTGTTGTCGCCATGGGACGGTCGGCGGGGCATCTGGCGCTGGGGGTTGGCAAGGCAGCCGCGGCAACGCTCACGCTCATTCCCGAAGAGTTCGGCGGCGAAGAGGCCGAGATCTCGGCGAATCACGTGACGGATATCCTGGAAGGTGCGATTCTTAAACGGCTGGCGTCGGGGAAAAACTATGGCGTCGCCATCCTTGCCGAAGGTCTCGCCAGCCACATGCCTGAGGACGACCTCAGCAAATACGGGACGCTGGAACACGATGAGCATGGGCACATTCGTCTGGGAGAGATCGAACTGGGGAGCGTGTTCAAGGAAGCGGTGGGCCGCCGGTTGAAGGACCGAGGCCGCACGATGACGATCGTTTCGAAGAATCTGGGGTATGAGCTGCGATGTGCCGATCCGATCCCGTTCGACGCGGCCTACACACGGGAACTGGGATATGCGGCTGTCAAGTTTCTCCGGGAAGGGGGGAGCGGTGCCTTGATCAGCGTCGTCGGGGGAGCGATGCATCCGATCTCCTTCGCTGACTTGTTGGATTCCCACACGCATCGGACGACGGTTCGGCGGGTCAACGTGCAATCGGAGTCCTACGAAGTCGCCCGCCGCTATATGATTCGGCTGGAAAGGGCAGATTTCACCGAGGAGGACAAGCTGAATCGTCTCGCGACGGTCGCCGGCATGGCTCCCGAGGACTTTCGCGATCGCTTCGGGTATCTCGGTGATCCGGTCGGATCCCGCTCGTAGGGGGACGTCTCCTGGGAGGGCGGCTCGCAGGGAGCCGCGCGGCAACATCATGTTGCGACGAATGTTTTTGGCTCGGCGGAGCAGCGATATCCGACGAGGGATGATGCGAAACAGCCGGTCTCGGAGCGATTGACATGACGGACGCCCTCTCGGCCAACATCGATCCGGCGAAGACTGCGCTCTCGCTGGAGTACAAGCACACACGTCCCCTGACGGCGTGTCATTGGGAGCCGCAGTCGCGTTTCATCTTCTTCGGGGCGGAGGACAATCTGGTTCATCGGTACGAACTGGAAGGCGGCTCGGTCGTTTCGCTCTCGGCCCATGACAGTTGGGTGCGGGGGTTCGGCTCCTCGCTCGACGGCGAAGTCCTCTACACCGGCGGCTATGACGGCCGGCTGGTGTTTTGGCCGGCTGCGGCTGAGGCGCCCGAACCGCTGAGGGTCATCGATGCCCATCAGGGATGGATTCGCGCAGTGGCCGTCAGTCCCGACGGCAAGTCGATCGCGACGTGCGGCAACGACCGGCTCGTCAAACTGTGGGACGCTGCAGACGGGTCGCTCATCAAGGAGTTCGCCGGGCACAAATCGCACGTTTACAATCTCATCTTCCTGCCGGATTCCTCGTCGCTGGTCTCCTGTGATCTCAAGGGCGTGGTGATGTCGTGGGTCCGGGATGCCGACGAATCGCGAGAGCTGTTGACCGTGGAAGCGCTCCACAAGTACGACACGGGCTTCCGGGCGGATATCGGCGGTGCCCGCAGTATGGCGCTGCACAGCGACGGTGCCCAATTGGGGCTGGGGGGCATCATCAACGTCACCAACGCCTTCGCCGGGGTGGGGGAGCCCGCCGTCGCGCTGATCAACCTGGAGGAAGCCAAGCTCGATTTGTTACTGGAATCCAAAGAAAAGAAAAACGGGACCACTTGGGGAGTCGCCCACCACCCGAACGGTTTCTGGATCGGGCTCACCGGCGGCGGGGGCGGGGGCTGGCTCTATTTCTGGAAAGGCGACACCAAGCATGAGTTCTTCGGCATGAAGCTCAAAAGCGACGGACGCGGCATGAGCCTGTCCCCCGACCGCACCCAACTCGCCGTCGCCCACGCCGACAATCACCTTCGGACGTACGTGTTGCATTGACAGGAGGCTGACACAGCCGTGGGGCACGCTCAACACGCTGCGAAACCGCAAGCGTTTCGTGAGGGTTTGCAGGGAATCAAGACGTTGGTAGTTGCGCTCATCCGCGGACGGCGGGGAGTTCGCTGACGTCCACGGGCCGGTGGCGTGGTTCCTCCATTTGGAATGTCAGCAATCCGCCGATCGCCATCGCTACGCTGGCACTGCCGAACAACAGGCAGACGCCCACAAACCGCAACTCGCCGGAAAAGACATCGAGCAGCAGCCCGGCGAGCGGTGAGATCACGAACGGCACGGCGAAGCAGATGCGCATCGTGCTGAGGTAGCGGGGATGGTCGGCTTCGTCCGCGAGCTCCAACGTATAGTTGAATACGGTCCTGATCGTGACGGGCGTTAGTCCCAGAAAGGCGAAGACGGTCCAATACAACCGTCCCCCTCCCGAAACGAGCGGGCTGGCAAGGACAAGCGCGAGCAGCGGGACGAGCGCCGAGACGAGAATCTCGTATCGCATGACCAGGCGGTTGCCGCAGCGGTCGGCAATCATGCCTGCCAGTGGGCTAAACAGGCCGACGCCCAGGTTCTGCGCAATGACCCACGTGGCCATGTCGGCATCCGCGGTCCCGAGCCGCTCGCTCGCCAGCCACCGATAGTGAGGGAACAGCAACAGCCCCATCATAAAGAGCATGCCGACGTTGGCGGCCCGGCGAAAAGAGTGATCCTGCGTGTAGACGTTCCACGCGCTGGAAAAATGGTGCCGCGGCGTGCGGCTGGGGGTGGGGACCTGTGCATCTTCCGGTTCGTAAAGCCCCCACACGATCATCGCTGCCATCGCGAACCCCGCCGCTGTGAATCCGAAGATGAGCACATAGCCGCGAAGCCCCGGCATCGCCAACCATCCGGCCAACAGGAGCGCAGCGGCCGTAACCGACGTCAACGATCCCACGATGCCCGCCAACGTCATGATCCGCCCCCGGCGATGGGCACGGATCAACTTGCCCTGAACCGTTCCGATGGCGAGCTGATTCAGCCCGGTGAATCCGAAAAACAGCACGTACAGCGACAGGAACACGACCGCCATCCACGGCTGACGCTTGTCGTCCACGACGAGCCAGAGAACGGCAAGCACCGCAAACGTTGCGGCCATTAGCAGGGTCGTGACGAACATCGATTGCCGCTTGAGCCGGCTGTTGCGAAGCCGCTCCGCGAAGAACAACGGCGGAACACTCTGCCCGATCCGATTGAGAACCGGCAGAAACCCGCGGACCCAGCCGGCCCCGGAGATCGCGTCGATCACCGCCGGCATGATCACGCTCTCGGTCTTGAAGACCCACGCCACACGCAGCACCACCTGGTAGCAGGCCAGCACCACAATGTTTCTCGGTTCGTGCTGATCCAGTGCCGCACGGCGCTCCTCCCCTGCATCGGCCGCCGCGTCAGGTTCGCGCGGTTCGACGAGAGGGGACGCAGAGGAGGTCATGGGGGAAGATCGGCTCGGAGGCACGAAGCCCGGCAGCCGAATGCGACGCCGCCGACCCTGACAGTTTAGCGGATGCGCATTCACGGAGACAGAGCCTCGGATTCAGAGCCGGGGCAACTCGGTAGCGACGCCGCCGGGTCTTGCAAGACTGAACCGCGACACGCTAAACACGGACGCGTCCCGGTACCAAACCGGCCCCTCCCGTCGCGATGGCACTCCCGGTCACCGGACCATGCGGTTTCTCGAAATTGACGGCCACCGGTTGGGCGTCATTGCAGAAGGGGAGGACCGTCCCGGTCCGCCGCTGATTCTGTTGCACGGCGTGGCGTTCTCGGTCCGTTTCTGGCCGCCCAACCTGCCGGAGCCTGTGCGGCACCATTATCCGTGGTATGCACTGTCGCAGCCGTTTCACTCTCCGTCGGCGTTTCCCGAACGTCCCCGCGACGCCATCGATGCGGAGATGTTCTCGGTATTGCTCTCCCAGGCAATTCGGGCCCTTGTGGGTGATGAACCGGTGATTCTCATCGGCCACTCGCTGGGAGGGTTTGCCGCGCTGAACCTGGCAGCCCGTGAGCCCCAGCAGGTCCGGGCGGTGGTCGCCGTATCGGCGATTGCTGCCGGCCACGGCAAGGGCGTCATCGGTTGGTGGCAGAAGCTGTCTCGCCACGGCCCTCTCGGCGGTTGGCTGTTTCGTGCACTTTGGAGAATCATCGTGGCCTCGCCCCGGTTGTTCCGTTTCGCGACGGGGCTCTGTGCTGCGGACCGCCGGAAGTACTTTTTCTCCCCGCAGGCGAACGAGACCTACAAGGCCATGCTCCCGGATCTGCGTCATCATGACCTGCACGCCCTACAGACACTGATGGAACGTCTGGATGAAGCCGACATCTTTCCAGAGCTGCCACAGATCCAGGCACCGACGCTGCTGATTGCCGGCGAGGATGATCCGGTGGTCAGCCTGTCCCACCAGCAGAGGATCGCCGAAGCCGTTCCCAATTGCGAGTTGCAAGTCCTCAAGCACTGCGGGCACATGTTCTTTGCGGAATGCCCGGATCAGTTTGCAACGATCCTGGAGGAGTGGCTGCGGCGTGTTGCTCCCCGATAACCGCCCGTCGGGCAACCCGATCCGGCGGCGTGCCATTGCGGTGTCGGCAGTGTGGCCAACCAGGACGCTTTCCCACGCCGGCAAGGCTGACACGGGCGTGACACACGCTCTTCAACCCGCCGCGGGGCCGACCGTCAAGTCGATCAAGTCGTCAACCGATGTCTCGTCCAGGCGTTGGGGGTCGTCAAAGACACGGAGCAACTGCGCGGTGTTGTCCATCGACAACTGCGTCTGACAGTTCTTCCGAAACTTCTCTCGCAGGAGCGGGACCGCTTCTGTGCGGCGGCGGCGATGGCCAATGGGGTACTCGACTTCAATACGGTCGGTTGTCTTGCCGTCGTCGAATTCGACCTGAATGGCGTTGGCGATCGAGCGTTTGTCCGGGTCGAGATAGTCACGGGTGTAGCGCGGCTCTTCGGTGACCTCCATCTGCTCGCGGAGGTTGTCGATGCGCGGATCGGAGGCCGCCTCATTCTCGTAATCTTCGGCGGTCAGCGAGCCGCGGAGGAGTCCCACGGCGACCATGTATTGCAGGCAGTGGTCGCGGTCGGCCGGATTGTGCAGAGGTCCGGTCTTGTTGATGATCCGCATGGCCGATTCGTGCGTCTCGATGCGAATCCGCTTAATCTGATCGAGGCGGCCGGTCACGTGCGGGTGCAGCCGGACGGCTGCCTCGACGGCCGTCTGGGCGTGAAACTCGGCCGGAAACGAAACTTTGAAGAGGACATTCTCCATCACGTAACAACCAAAGGGGCGGTTGACGACGATCGGCCGGCCGCGCAGCAGGCTGTCTTGAAATCCCCACGTTGGAGCGGACAACGCCGTCGCGTATCCCATCTCGCCGGCCAGCGTCCACAGGGCAAGCTGCACGGCCCGCCGCGCTGCGTCACCGGCCGCCCAGCTCTTGCGTGAGCCGGTGTTGGGGGCGTGCCGGTAAGTCCGCAGCGCACCGCCGTCGATCCAGGCATTGCTGACCGCGTCCCGCACCTGATCGCGGGAGCCGCCCAGCAAATGCGTGACCACGGCGACCGATGCGATTCGCACGAGGATCACATGGTCCAGTCCCACGCGATTGAAGGAATTCTCCAGCGCGATCACGCCCTGAATCTCATACGCTTTGATCGCGGCCGTCAGCACATCGCGGACTGTCAGCCGCTCGCCTTGACGCTGACCCTGACCGTCGCGTTGGCGGTTGAGATAATCCGCACACATCAGAATCGATGCGAAGTTGTCGGAGGGATGGCCCCATTCGGCGGCAAGCCAGGTGTCGTTGTAGTCGAGCCAGCGAATCTGGCAGCCCAGATTGAACGTCGCCTGTGCCGGGTCGAGTTCGTACCCGGTCCCCGGCACGCGGGCTCCGCCCGGCATCGTCGCGCCGGGCACGACCGGTCCCAGCAGCTTGGTGCATGCGGGAAACTGCAGGGCCTGAAGCGCACATCCCAGACTGTCCATCAGACACAAACGCGCCGTGCCGTACGCTTCGTCGCCGTCAAACCCATTGCCGTCGAATTGACCGTCAACGACGTAGTCCGCGATGTCATTCAGCAGTGCGTCTGAATGTGGCGACGCCATGTGTTTCTCATGCATTGAAGGCGATTCAAGGCCGGGAGCGACCGAAACCGGGAGGGCGAGGCTCCCGGCGAGCTGCGCCGATCGGAGGACGCGCCGAACTTCAGCTCAGCGGGAGCTTCGCCCTCCCGGCTGGTGCTGCGGCGCCCCGCCGATGCTCGTCCTCCAAACTCGCGACAGACACCCCCTGCGTCACTTCTGGACGACCCAGATGTTGCGAAAGACGACCGGATTGCCGTGGTGCTGCAGGAACAGACCGTCCGGTTCCGGACCTTCGGGGTGGCGGCCCGGCGTTCCTTTCGGCAGTTCGAGGTCGTCGTGAATGACAACACCATTGTGCCGGATGGTGATGCGGGCGTTTTGGGTTTTCTTCCCCTCCGCATCGTAGCTGGCGGCAGTGAAGTCCATGTCATAGGTCTGCCAGGCGAGCGGCGGCAGGCACATGTTGACGACCGGCCGGGCAATCGAATAAATCCCGCCGCATTCGTTGTTGCGGCCATCCAATCCAAAGGAGTCGAGCACTTGCACTTCGTAGCGGCTCTGGACATAAACGCCGCTGTTTCCCCGGGCCTGGCCGCGCGAGTTGGGCATGAACGGAGTGCGGAACTCAATGTGCAATTTGTGGTCGCCGAACGTCTGCTTTGTCGAAGCTCCCGTCGCACCGAGCCACTTGCCGTCGGCAAGTTCCGCGTTGTCCCAGGCATCGGTTGACGATCCATCAAACAGGACGAGCGCGCCGTCGGGAGGCTCGGCACCGAGCGTGGGACTCGTCCGGTTGACCTTGGGAAACTCGGCGACTTTGGTGTCGCCTCGAAAAACGTCTAACACTCCCTCACTGAGTTGCAGTTGATAGTTGCCGTCGGCCATCTCCAACTGAGCGACTTTGTCTTCGAGCTGCCCGTCGAAAATGTACGTCTCATCAGACCGTGACCAGCCGGCACCCGGCAAGCCGCCCTGATGGGCCACGGCTCGAAACTTTCCGTCACCCCGCGCAATCACCTGAACGCCAAATTGCCGGTCGCCCTCATCCGTCGGCAGATCGCCGAGGTATTCGCCCTGAATCTGGTAGTCGATCCCTGCCTGTTCCGGGTCGGTGAAGGTCACCGCATTGGGATCGGCAGCCAAGAGGTTTCCACACAAGGCCCCAGCCAGAACAACGAACGAACAGCGTGCGACGGACATGATGTTTTCTCCCGGAAGGTTTCTGACTCGACGACGCCATTTTGAACAGTGCCACGAACAGTTACAAGGGGCCGCGCACGAACAGCAGGGCGAACGTGTTTTTCACGATGTAGGGATTGTCGTCGATCCGCCGTCGGCGTTGCCTCCGGGCTATCAGAAATCATGTGTTGGCGTTAGTGCGGCGCCAACGGCGACGGCCGACTTTCGTGTGACGCCCCAACTTCAACAAATCGTTTGCCCCACAGGAACAGTTGTGCCTCCAGCCTGCGAACGCTTACGGACCGTCGGCTCTGCCCGGCCTGCGTTACTCGGCATCGGCGCGGGTGAGTTTCAGCAGCAGCCGCTGGGCGTCGCGGTAACGGGGGGCGTGTTCGAGTGATTGCAGGACGTGCCGTTTGGCCGGCTTAGTGTCCCCCACCGCCGCAAGATGTGCGGCGAGACGATAGTGGATCAGCGAGGGGTCATCGGGTGAGAGGGCCAGCAGCGAGCGGTACGCGGCGATCGCCGCCGCCGAGTCGGCGTTCTTTTCTGCCGCGATGGCCAGCGCCCGGTGCGGGTGTTTCGTCAACGGATTGACGCCCATCAGCCGCCGGGCGTTTTCCGCCAAAGCGTCAGTGTCGCTGCGAGCTTCGGCAAGTTCGATCAGTCGCAAGAACGTCTCGGTCGCGTCGGCATCAAGGGTTGCGTACTGCTGCAGCGATTTCCATTCGGCCTCCGCATCGCCCCTTCGGCGGGCGATGGCCGCGAGCCGGATCAGAGGGCTGTCATCGCCGACATGCTCCGGGTAAAGCTGATGCATCCGCTCCAGCGTTTGCCGGGCTTCGTCCCAGTTCTCGTTTTCGATCAGAACGTCTGCGAACGTCGTCAGCCCTTGATAGTTGTGCGAATGTGCGGCGACCCAGTTTCGGAGCAGGGTTTCGCTGTCATCGTCGGAGAGGATCTCCGACAGATCGGACGTTGACCAGTCGGCCTCCGGAGCAAGCGCCTCGGCGCGGCTGCGGGCGAAATCCACAAATGCCGACTCCAGTTGGGCCATTTCGACCGTGTGCCGCGGGAGCGTCTCGTTGACCGGCAGCCCGGCTGCGAGATCGTCCATCACGGCAAGCAGCGCGTCGAACCCATAGGTCTCGACCAGAAACTCGACGGCCAGAGACGACTGGAAATACGCGAACGAGATGCCGCCGGGGGAGTCCGGGTCGAGAAAGGCACTGCTCAGGTCGTGGATGGGCGTCAGGTGGCCGTCGAGGATTCGCTGTCGGTCGCGGGGCGTCATCGGTTGCCCCCAGCGTGGGTCGGCGAGCCGCTCTTCATAGACGGAAATTCCCTCGCTCAGCCAACGGGGCATGCGGTTGCGAGTCAATTGCAGCGTGACGACATGACAGAATTCGTGCCACAGCACCGACTCCCAGCTTGTGGGGTGCGCCGCCTGCGACGCCGGGCTGTTGGCGGTGATCACCTTGCCGAAGCAGACGCCCAGAAAACCGGGGATGCCCGGCATGCCGAACGTCCGCACCTCGAAATCGGCCGGGTCGGGAAAGATTTCGACGGCGATCTGTTCCGACAGTTCGAGTCCGTACTTCTCACAGAGGTGCGACTTCGCCCGATTCAACAGAGTGAGCACGCGTTGCCGGTAAACCTCCGCTTCGTGGGCCTCCATGCGGACGATGAACGATTCGTCTTCCAGGGTCGCGAACTGCTGCATCTCGTCACGGAGCGTCACCAGATTGTAGGCAGCGACGTCGTACGGATTGTCCTGAGAGACGGCCGCCGCAAGCTCCCAGCCTTCTTCGACGTTGCCGAGCCGCAGCAGATCCTCGGCCGCTTGCCGCCGCGCCGGGAGGTACGTCGCATCCAACGCCATCGCCCGCCGTTGTGCGGCGAGCCCCTCCTCGAACCGGTACTTCTGTGACAGCTCGCGGCCGATGAGAGAGTCGACGCGGGGATTGCCGGGCCACCCGTCGAGCGCCTGCTCACGGTGCGTCTGCTCGCCCTCCGGATCGTTCTGCAGATGCGAGATGGCAGCGAGGAAAGCGTGCGCTTCGTCGTGATGGGGATTGACAGAGAGCACTTTGCCCAACGTTTCTCGTGCGTCGTCGTAGCTCTCGCCGTCAATTTGCCGATCGGCGATGAGCAGCAAGGAAGGAATGTGCAGCGGATTGGCAGACAGAGCCGCCTGAAGGGCCTCAAGGGAACCTGCGGGGTCGCTGCCGCGGATCGCGACCGCAAGCCCGGACAACAGGTCGGCGTCGTCGGGGAATCTCACCAGCGCGTCGCGAAACGCCGAGGCGGCGAGACGGAAATCGTGTTTGTCGAGAGCCAGTTGTCCGATGGCCCATGCGGGCGACTTGCTGACGACGCTTGCCTGCTGGGCACGTTGAAAAAACGCCTTGAGCACAATCTTGGGATCGAGCCCGATTTCAAGCGCGGCCTGTCCCAGGACGACGAGGTTCTCCGCATCGGAGTACCGCCACGGTGCGGCTTCTGCCAGTTTCAGAATCTCGCCGAGCATGCGTTCGGCCGATTCGCCGTCACCCGTGCGGCGATACGCCTCGCGCGCCAGCCAGCGCAGCTTGATGCTCGATGCGTGCCGCCGCAGCCCCCATTCCAACGTGGACCGCGCCGCTTGCCGCCGCCCGAGCGCGAGTTCCATTTTCGCCTTGAGCAGATGCCAACGATCGTTGTAGATGTTCCCTTCGAGGGCGGTCGCGGCCTCCTGAAGTGCGTCCTCGTACCGGCCCGCATCAGCGACACGCTGAGCCTGCGCAAGATCGGCGCCGTCTGTCGGCGTCGCATTCGTCAACAACGCGCAAACGGCGACCACTGCCGCCGAACCGATCGGCGTGATGACATTGATCGCCGCGTCTCGGGAAGCGCCAAGCATGCGCATGTCCGCCTGCCTTGCCGGAAATGATTCGACTCGGAGCGAATTCGACCTGAGTCGGCCCGTGGGCGAATTCTGCCGCTGTCCCTAATTGTCGAGAAACCGCACGCGCAAGACAACTGCGACGCGATACCGATCTCTCAAAACAGAAGCCCATCCCTCAGCGACGAAACGTTCCCAACCCGCCTCGTTGTCCGCGCCGTGAGGCATATTGGAAAACTGCGCCACGGTCCAACGAATGCGCAACGAGTGCAACCATTCAATGGTGGTGCTCTCTCATTTCCGGGCGGCTGGGGCGATGTTGAGGCTGCGGAAGCGTGTCCCCAGTCCGAACACTCGGGCGGTGGGGCGGTTCGTTCACTGTTCTCGGCCCCAGAGTTCCGTGCGGCTTACCAACCATCGATCTCGGATCGCCCTGCCACCCGCCATTCCGTCAAATCAGGGCCCCGAGCGTCAGCGACGGGATGATTTTAATCGGCCTCATTGTCCACGGCCAAACGGATGCTCGACGAGTGTCTGGCACACGCTGGGCGAGGAGTGGTGCGAATGATAGGATGGCCATCACAGAACATCGTCTGGCGGTTCCCCGTGATCACGTCGGAGTGTTCGTGGGGAGTGATTCTCGAAAGGCCCGGAGGGCTTGATGCGGAACGTGTTGACACTGATTCTTGCGGGGGGCAAAGGATCGCGGCTGGAGCCGCTCACTCGGGACCGGGCGAAACCGGCGGTCCCGTTCGGCGGCGCCTATCGGATCATCGATTTCGCCCTGTCCAATTGTCTCAACAGCGAACTGCGGAAGATTCTGGTCCTCACGCAGTACAAGGCCTTGAGTCTGGACCGGCACATCAACCTCGGCTGGCGGTTCCTCTGCCGCGAACTGGGCGAATTTGTTGACATCCTCCCGCCAGAGCAGCGGATCAGCGAACACTGGTATCGGGGGACGGCCGATGCGGTCTATCAAAACATCTATTCCATCGAGCATGTCAGCGCCGAGCACATTCTGGTTCTCGCCGGCGACCACATCTACAAGATGGACTACTCAGAAATGGTGCAGGACCACATTCGCGCCGATGCGGATGCGACCGTCGCCTGCCTGCCGGTGACCAGAGAAGCCGGACGCGAATTCGGCGTGATGGGGGTTGACGACCAGCGTCGCGTGGTCCGTTTTGAAGAGAAGCCCGACTCGCCGTTCCCTCTGCCGGGCGACCCGGAACACTGCCTGGCGTCGATGGGGGTTTATGTCTTCAAGACGAAATTCCTGTTCGACCAACTCTGCCGGGACGCCACGCTGACCGAAAGCAGCCATGACTTCGGCCGGGATGTGATCCCCTCGATCATTCACACGCATCAGGTGCGGGCATTTCTCTTTCAGGACAAGAACACCGGACACGGGCTGTACTGGCGAGACGTGGGCACGCTTGATGCCTACTACGAGGCCAACATGGACCTGGTGTCGGTCGACCCGGAACTGAACCTGTACGACCAGTCCTGGCCCATTCGCAACTACCATCCGCCGACCCCGCCTCCCAAGTTCGTCTTCGCTCAGCGGGACGCAAGACGGCCCCGGTTAGGTGAGGCGCTCGACAGCATCGTCTGTCCCGGCACGATCGTCTCGGGAGGACAGGTCACAGGCTCGATTCTGGGCCCGTCCGTGCGGGTCAACAGTTGGGCCCATGTCGAAGATTCCATACTGTTTGAGGGTGTCAACGTAGGCCGCGACGCCGGGGTGCGCCGCGCCATCATCGACAAGGGTGTCCACATTCCGGAAGGAATGCAGGTCGGCTTCGATCCGGAGCAGGACCGCGCACGCGGTTTCACCGTGACCGACTCCGGAATCACGATCATCGGCAAGCACCACGCGATTGCCGGGGCTGCCGGCGCTGCCTGAGGGAATCGCCCACAGGGACGGCTCCGTTTCGCAGTCTTGTCACACGTCTACGGGGTTCTCCCGGCCCCCAACCGGGAATAGCGCCGTCTCATGCCCCCCACTTTGACGCCGAGCCGAACTCAGGGGTATAGTTACAGAAACTTTCCTGAGACTGGCGCGACAGTTGCTGAGAGTCCGTTATGTCCTGAATGCGGGTCTGACGGGCTCACAAACCGTGTCTGCTTCCACTGAGCGGCGGCGCGGCGTGCGGCATCCCTGCCCGGGCGGGCATTCCAGCAGGGCGCCGGCAGTCGTTCCGGAGACTTTTGTTCACATCCTGTCTTGATCGAATTGTAATGCCAACTGACAGCCGGACGACTGAATTTCGCGGCGACTCCGGCGGACAGCACGATCGCCTGCATTCGTTGGGCAAGTACCAGATCCAGAAGAAACTCGGCCAAGGCGGCATGGGAACGGTCTTTCTGGCGGTGGACCGGGAACTCAAACGGACCGTCGCCCTGAAGGTGCTTCCCAAAGAGCGGGCGGAAAACCCCACCCTCGTCAAACGGTTCAAATCGGAGGCGCAGGCGGCCGCACTGCTCGAACACAAAAACATCGTACGGGTGTACGAAGCCGGCCAGGTGGACGGATACCTGTACATTGCGCTGGAGTACGTCGAGGGAATCGACGTGCACGAACTGGTCGCCAAGCGCGGCGTGCTTCCCGTCCGCCGGTCGATCGATATCGTCAGACAGGTCGCGCTGGCACTCGACCATGCTGCCTCTCGGCAGATCGTCCATCGCGACATCAAGCCGGCCAACCTGCTCATCAAACGGGACGGCACGGTCAAGCTGGCCGACATGGGTTTGGCGCGGTCCATCGACGAAGCGACCGAGACCAACATCACGCGGGCCGGAATGACCGTCGGAACTGTCGACTACATGTCCCCCGAACAGGCGCGCAGCTCGCAGTCCGCCGATGTCAGAAGCGACATCTATTCGCTGGGCTGTACCTGGTATCACATGCTGACTGGCCAGCCTCCTTATTCCGAAGGCGGACTGACCGAAAAACTGCAGGCCCATGCGTTGTCCAAGCGTCCGAATCCCCGCCTCGAAAACGACGCGGTTCCGGAAGCGGTCGTCGCTGTGATGCAACGGATGATGGCCCGTAAACCGAACGACCGTTATCAAACCGCCAACGAGCTGCTCGCTGACCTTGAACTGGCCTCCAAGAGCCTGACGACTCTGAATGCGACCGCGATCGAAGCACTCGCCGAGGAATCCGGCGCGTCGTCTCGCAGCCGATCACGCGCAGGATCCGCGACCGGTCCCGCCGCACTGCCGCCCAAGGACGGCTTCAAACCGGTCGATTTGACGAAAGGCCGGGCGATCGACATCGACATCCTGCGGTTCGCGATCCCCGCCGTTCTGGTCATTGTCGTGCTGGGCGTGCTCGTTTGGGCCATGCGTCAAGGCGACGATATCGTGAGCGGTGGGGCGGGGTCGGCCGCTCCCTTTCCCGGCAATCGGCAAGTGGGCGACGGCGAAGTCGCAAACGCCCCGAACCCCGACGGATCAGCCGCGCCCGGGGGGACGGATTCGGATCCGTCCGGGGACAGTCAGAACCCGGGCCGCGGGGGACTGCGACGGCCATCCGGCCCGCCACCGGTCGTGGCCGTGCCATTCCCGGGAGCCGAAGACGCCGCCACCACGGCTGAGGGCATTCGCCTGATCCCCGACTGGGTCAACCACTTCCGGGCAGAGCGCGTTGGGCAGGCACGCACGCTCCGGGTCACACGGCGGGCGAACGGAGGCAGGGAGTTCCGCCGTCTCGACGAGGCACTCGTCGCGCTCCCCCGAGAGGGCGGCATCGTCGAATTGGATGATGACGGGCCGTTGGTGTTGGAACCGGCGTCGCTTGTCGGCAGTGGGATCATTCGCATGACCGCCGCAGCGGGCCGACATCCTGTCATTTTTCTGCCGTCCCTCACCGAAGACAATGGGACGGACGCCGTTCTCACCGTTCGGGACGTCCAACTCGAAATCGACAACGTGCACTTTGTGATGGTCGATCCCCCGGCGGCGGACGTCACGCTGATCAGAGTCGAAGACGGCAGCGTCGCCTTGCGGAACTGTTCAATCACCGCCGACGGAAGCGGAGGCGGCACCGTCACAGCCATCGACGTCGGAGGGCAATCGCCGGGAGGGCGATCCATCGGAGGGCGGGCCCCACGGTCCGTTCCCGGGGCGCGGCCTCGTTCATCGTCGGCCCGATGTCTGTTGGAAAACGTGCTCTGCCGCGGCGACCGTCTGACAGCCGTCCACCTGCGCGGCAGCACCGCCGAACTGGTTACCGGAAACTGTTTGCTCCATTCGGGCGACGCTCCCACAATTGTGGTCACGGACGCCGGACCGTCCGGCTCGGCCCGACGAAGCCTCCGCCTGCTGGCGACAACCTTGATCAGCAACCGGTCGGTCGTGCGATTTACGCACACGGGGGACCGCCCCCCCGGTGCGTGTGAGGTCATCGCACGCAAGTCTCTGTTGGCACACAGCGGAGAAGCGGACCCAGGGACCTCTTCGATGGTGACGCTGGAAGGGTGGACGGAGAACACGTCCAATCTGGGCGCGAGCCGCGCCACGGGTGTCGACTGGTCGACGGAGGAAACCCTCGACCTCGGTTGGCCGTCGTTGGTCCGGATGGATGCCGAGGATGGAACCGAACTGAGTCGCGTCACCACTGCTGATGAATGGCGGCGGTTCTGGGACAAGCCGCTCGCCAGCGGTGCGGTTGCGGGCCTCACCGACCGGCCGCCGGGGTGGGATCGCCCGGCGTCAATTACCCCCGCAGATGTCGCGCCGGAGACCTGGACGGCACTCGCGGACCTGCAACGCCCGCTCGACGCCGGATGCCGCCCGGACGATTTCGGTGAGATTCCCTTCGGCATGATCGAACATGTGACCGTCGCCAGCCGGGGCCCCGAGGTCCCCGCAGGATTCGGAGCCGACCTGCAAGTCAATGTGCCCCCCATCAAATTCAATCTCATGCGGCGGCGCAGTTTCGCTGCGTTCCTCAGAAGCGACACCTGTCCGGACGGGGCCCACGTTATCGCCAGCGGCTCCGGCCTGCGTAAGCTGCAACCGGTGGAGATTGCGGACAAATCGATCCGTCTGGAGTTCCAGTCAACCGGCAGCACTCCTCTGGTCATTCAGATGATCCCCGCATCGGAGGGCGACGAGCCGCCCGCTGCGGCGATCACGCTTCGCAACGCCACCCTCGACCTCGTGGGAGCGCGGTTTAAGATGCCGGCCACTTCGGCGAGACTTCAGCCGCCGTGGCTCATCCGGATCCAAAACGCCTCACTGTCTGTCCGCCAATGCACCATCGAGGGTCCCTCGACGGCATCGCCCGGCCACTCCGGCCTCATCCAGTTTGCCGACGACGGCTCCAGCGGCCCCGACGGTTCGCGCAGCGTGCTGATCGAGGACAGCTATCTCGCGAGTACCGGTCGGCTCTTGTCCGGGCCCATGCGATGGGATTCGCTGATCCTGCGGAACAGCGTCCTGATCACACAGGGGGATCTGCTCGACGTGCCACTGGACGAAACCGGCCTGCGGCGGCAGCCCTCCATCGTCATCAATCACTGCACCCTGGCAGCCGGAGGAGCCGTCTTCCGGTTCGAGGGGGACGTTTTCGCTGCAGATGCCCTTCCGCCGCTGAATCTCATCGTCTCCGCAAGCCTGTTCGCCGGATCGCCCGCCGGAGACGCAGCCGCTGCAACGGTTGTGGCCCGTGAATCCGACCGCCAGACGCAGCATCACGTCCGCTGGTGGGGGAATGCCAACGGCTTCGCGGCCACGCTCAGGCAGTACGTTCGCACGGGCCAAGGTGCCGATTTCGTCACGGAGTTCGATCCCGGATGGGCCGCGACCTGGGGGACCGGTCACGAAGCCCATCCTCTGTTTGGAGCGACGGACCTCATCTTCGCCGCGCCGCTCCCCAATTGGACCGAACTGCAACCTTCCGGTTTCGCCCTCAACCCCACGTCACCGGCGGCCACATGGACGTCCGATCGCCGCGCGATCGGTGCCGACCTCGAGCATGTGGGGGTCGCCGTCAGCCAGGATACCGACTCGGACGGGGAATCCCCCCGCAAGACGCTCGGCCCCTCAGGCACCCGCTCTCGGAACCGCAACCCGTTCTGACGTCCGGTCGCTCAAACGCGCTCGATTGAGATGTGAACATTCGACTCGCCGATCCCTACCAGTCGCGCATCGCTCTGCGGACCGGTCGTCCGCTGCAGTTCGTCTGCCAGTGTTTCGGCTTGAATGTAGTTGGCCCATTCCTCGACTGATTTCTTCGCCTCAGCGTCGTTGGGGGCATAGGTAATTCGAATGCGGTCGGTGATCTCCAACCCGGCGTCCTTGCGCAACTGCTGGACATGCCGCACGAAGTCGCGGGCCATGCCTTCACGGATCAATTCCGGCGTGAGGGACCGCGACAGCGCAACCTGAATGCCTCCCTCATCGCCACTCGCCCAGTCGCTCGCCTGCTGAGTAGTCGCGAGGACGTCATCCGGTTCGAGCGTCACCTCTTCGCCGCCGAGCGTGAGGGTCACCGGCTCGCCGTTTCGCAGCGGTGCCAGAACAGCCCCGTCCACCTCGGGCAACTCCTTGCGAATCACCCCCAGCAATTTCCCGTACTTGGGCCCCAGCGTCTTCAAGTTCGGCTTGAACGAGTAGCTGACCAACTCATCCAGACTTTCGGCACGCACGACCAACTTGACGTTGAGTTCGTCGGCGATGAGGTCCGCGTACTCCTCCAGCATCTTTGCGTCCGCAGCATCCGCACACGCAAATCGCAGTTCGGCGAGCGGTTGTCGCACCCGCAGTGCGGCGTTCTCCCGCAGCCGGTGTCCCAGTCGCACGAGTTTCTGCACCAGCGCGGCGCGGTGGTTGAGGTCGAGGTCCAGTTTCGCCGCATCGACGACCGGATAGTCGCACAGATGCACAGACTCGAACGCAAGCCCAAGCCCAGGGGTTGCAACCCCTGGACTTGGCCCCACCACCAGGTTCTGATACATCCGCTCAGCCAGAAACGGCACGCACGGTGCCAGTAGCTTGGCGAACGTCACGAGCACTTCGTACAAAGTCTGATAGGCCGCCAGTTTGTCGGTGTCGTTCGCATCCTTCGACCGCCAGAACCGCCGCCGATTGCGGCGGATGTACCAGTTGGACAGATCGTCGATGAACGCGGCTGCCGCCTGCATGAAGCGGGCCACATCGAACTCCTGAAACGACTCGTGAGCCGTGCCGGTCAACTCCTGCAGCCGGGAGAGGATCCAGCAGTCGATTTCCGGTCGCTCGTCGAGCGGCACTTGCTCCAGCGTGGGGTCGAATTCGTCAGCGACTGCGTAGTTCACGAAGAACGCATAGCTGTTCCACAGCGGGATCAGCACTTGCCGGCGAATCTCATCGGCCGGTTTGCTGGTGACTTGACAGGTGGTCAGCCCCTCTTTCGTCTCGGTGATCGGACCATCGGGGGTCGAGAGTTCGACCGGTTCGTCGGGATGCCGCGTGCCGAAGCGGAGATCGCTCGCCGGGTTCTGGGCGAGGTACATCCACCGCAGCGTGTCGACGCCGACCTGCTCAGCCGCCTCTTCGAACCAGATGGCCGTGCCGTCGCTTTTGTGCATCGGCTGACCTTGCTCGTCCATCACCAGCCGGTGCCCCAGCAGCGTTTTGAACGGCCGCTTCTCGTTCGGGTCGTCCGTCTCGTCGTACCGCATCATCGTGGAAAGCGCGAGCAGCGAGTAAAACCAGTTGCGAAACTGGCCCGGGAAGCACTCGGTCACGAAGTCCGCCGGGAACCACTTGGCCCATTCGTCGCGGTCATGGTTGTAGTGCATCGTCGAGAACGGCGTGATGCCCGCATCGAGCCACGGGTTGCCGACGTCCTCCACCCGCGTGAGGACGGCTCCCGTTTTCTGACTCTTGATCTTGACCGCATCGATCCACGGACGGTGCGGCGTGTGCCCTTCAAACTCGTCCCAGCCCTCGACCGCCCGCTCCTTGAGCTCCGCCAGCGAGCCGATGACCTCGAAGTCAGTCGGATCGTCCGGGTTGACCCAGATGGGCAGCGCCAGTCCCCAGAAGCGCTTCTTGGAGATCATCCAGTCCCGCATCATCGAGAGCCACTCGACCTCCCGCTCCTGTCCCTGCACCGACTCCGGCAGCCACTCGATACACCGCGTGACCTCTTTGATTTCCTCCCGCCAGTCCATGTTGATGAACCACTCATCGACCAGCCGAAAGACCAGTTCCTCCCCCGTCCGCCAACAGTGCGGATAAACGTGCGGATACGTCTCGACGGCAACGAGGAGGCCCTTGCGCTTCAACTCCTCGAACACCAGATCAGCCGTCTCCGGATCGACTGCCTTCCGCCCGGTAAATGGCCCGAATCCCTCGCCGAACGAGCCGTCTTCTTTGAGAGGTGCGACGAGCACTCGCGCTTTCTTTAGGCCAATTCGATAATCAATATCGCCACATCCTGGCGCGATATGAACAATACCTGTTCCTTCGCCGGCGACGACATTCGGATTGCCTTTCGAGTCACGGTCACCGTCCAAGACTGAGTGACACTCAGCCCCAGTTCGTGCGGGAAGTCCACCGAGATCTTCGTGGAGCCGGTCGAATAGGCTCTTCGCGAGTAGCTTTGTGTGCCGAAGAACCTCCTTGCTAGGCGAACCATGTGACTCCCCACTGGTGATGGAGATGAGTTGTTGCCACGGATCTGAATCCGCGATCTCCATCCCCAAATCACGAACAGCGTAATCAAGCTGTTTAAACGTTTTGATCCTGTGGAATGCAAGGTTATTGCGGATGATCTCGACGCTCTCTCCGGCTGTCATCAATCCCGCAAGGTGGAAAAGGCATTGATCCAGGAAGCTACGCCACTCCTCATCGCTAATGGAGGAATCTTCCAGTACTGTCAACGCACCAATTTGAGAGCGTGCATAATCTCGACCAGCTCCTGGTTCATGAAACCATCGTTTTTCCAATAGTTCGACAAGCTGGCTCTTCTGCTCGTGATGTCCGCCACGACTGCGCTGGGCCGCCAGGTCGTCAAACGGTCCCGCGTAGCGCCAGCCGATCATGTCTTCGCCTTTGATGACGCCGTCGATCTCGTAGCCTCCCTGTTCCTTGAATATCTGGGCGATCGTCTTCAGTTTGCCGAGGCCGTCGGGCCACGGCCATTCCGGGCGACCGAAGCCTTCCTTGTGCTCCCGCTCCAGCCGTTTGCAGTCGAGGTTGTCCTTGGCGAAATAGTAGTACGCCAGCTCCTCATCGCCGCGAATCTGTGCCTTGACCCGCACGTACTCGAGATCCGGATTCACCGCCGCCGCCACGTTCGACGTGAGCGTCCACGGTGTCGTCGTCCAGACCAAAAGGTACTCCGCGAGTCCTCCGCGTCTCCGCGTCTCCGCGGTTTTCCCGTCACCCTCGATCAACGGAAACCGCACGAAGCACGAACGGTGCGTTGTCAGCTTGCGGCCGTCGGCGATCTCCATTTGTGAGTACGCACTCCCCGCGCGGCCTCCCCACGGCATGACGTCGTGACCGAGGTAAATCTTGCCGCGCTGGTAGCACTTCTTGAGGAACGTCCAGATCGTTTCGTTGTTCTCCGTCGAGAACGTGAAGTAGCTGCCGCCCCACTCCGGATTGCCCAGTTGCGCGGTCAGTTCCTCCGCCGTGCCGCTGACGGTTCGGCCCTTGGGGGTTTGCAGCGTGATCGTGTCGTCCGAGCCGATCGACTCGGCCAGTTTGCGGAGTTCGTCTGGGTCGTCCCATTCCATCCAGTAGCCGAGCCGGACCGACTGCTCCGTCTGCCGCGCTGCGAAGCGGAGCACGCGCTGTTTGCAGGCGCGGACGAACTTGTCGATCCCCTCCTCGACAATGGCCGTCTTCGTGCCCAGCCCCAGCTCTTTCTCGACCTCGACTTCGACCCATAGCCCCTGGCAGTCGAAGCCGTTTTGGTACCGCAGCTCGTGCCCGGTCATCGCGAAGTAGCGCTGGAAGGCATCCTTGTACGTCCGCCCCCACGCATGGTGCACGCCCATAGGGTTATTGGCGGTGATCGGCCCGTCCAGAAACGACCAGCGCGGCCCGCCGGCGTTCTTTTCGAGCCGTTGGCGGAACACGTCGCGCTCCCGCCACAAACGGAGCATCTCGTGCTCGCCTTCGATGAACCGAGCCTCGTCTACCTTCTGAAACATGAGCCGTTCCGTCCCTTGCGTTCGTCAATCAGTCGAAAGGGCATGATCGAAGGGGACCAGCCGCCGGTCAAGCCCCCCGCCCAACAAAGCGCAGGGAAGACACAGCCCCCACAAACAAAGCACGCCGGCTTCACCTGGGTGAAACCGGCGACGCTCGAAATGCGCGCAACGGAAGTGCGCCAGTGTAATAGGAAGGAATCCTCCAGAGATGCAGCCGAACAACTGCCGATTGACGCCAAACGCTGCGGCCGCATGGGGCCGTGTCGTTCCGGACGTCTGGGAGAAGCAAAAGTAAGCTACCCTACATCGAGCCAAAAAGCAACGGCCGTCTAAGAAGAAAGCGAAGCCAAAGGCGGCATGATTTCCTGAGAAATCATCGGGCGTTGCGGGTCCTTTCTGATCGCTCGGACGGCGCGCCGTAGCCTTGCTTGGCGCGCTTTCTTGTCCACACGACACGAATTGTTGAACCACCACCGCCACACTGGCAAGGAAGCCGATGGGTTCCGCTCTGCTGTGCTCTGAATGCGGAGGCGAGACGAAGGTCATCCGCACAGAGGCGGCCTGTGGCGGGGTGCGTCGGCGGCGTGAGTGTGCCGGGTGCAGAAATCGCGTCACCACAATCGAGCGCCCCATCAATGAACCGGCGCAACCGCTCGATGTAGCGGTTGAAGCCGGTTTTTCTATCGCCCAATTTCTCCGGGAATCCGGACTCTCACTCGAGCGGTCTGGCTCAGATCAGCCGGATCGTGCGAACCTCGACTCGTGAGCAAGCCCATGAACAACGACAAAACCACCATCGAACAAGCGCTGCTGGAAGAAGGCGAGCCGTTCGCGGCCGCCAAGCGGGAACGCTTCTGGACCAATGCGGGACTCAAACTCCCGCTCTATCCCGTCGGCAGCGACGCGGTCCTGGCGATGGTCGACGGCAATGGCTACGTCTGCGATCGCGGGCTGCTGTTGGAGCTGCTGGACAACGGCACCATTCCCGTGGTCCGTGAAAGCGACGCGCCTCGCTGGTCAGCTCTCAACTGCTTCCACCTGCTCTGCCAACTCGAAGGCCGGCGGCGGTGGAAACCGTTTTCCACGATGCATCGCTTTAAGTTCAATGCGGCCGAACTCGCCCAGCTCGATGCGGAAGCGGTCGGCCGAGCGACCTGTTTCGACGACCTCGAACAGTTCGACGTCGAATCGCTGCTGATCTTCATGCAAGACGCGAATGACCAGTCCGTCCGCGAAACGCTCCGTGTGGCCGTCATCGCCAAACTCAAACAAGCCGGGGCGCTGTGAGCCTTCTGCGACTGACCGCCGGGTGTGATATCCAAGCCGCGACCGGCGACGGTCCCGCGCCGGTGGAAATCCTCGCCTATGCCGGGAGGCTGAGTGGTCGTTCCCGGTTTCGGCCCGGTGGTGGTCGACCTGGCTGGACGGGAACTGGCGGCGGCGATTCCCCTGCTGAGCGATCACGACTCGACCCTCAAGGGGGTTGTCGGTGCGGGCACTGCGGAGAAGGAATTTGGACGGCTGTTCGTCCGGGGCGGAGTGTCGCCACGGCGGAGGCAGGGCGGCAAATCATCGACCTGCACAAAGATGGTTTGCAGTGGCAAGCATCGGTCGGCGTGCGAGTCAAAGCGTCCAAGCGCATCCGCGCGGGCGAAACCATCGAAGTCAGCGGACAACGGATCACTGCCCCCGCCGGCGGCATGAAGCTCGGCACGGCGGGACTGCTCAAGGAACTCACTATCACAGCGCTCGGATGCGACGCGGAAACGTCGGTCGCGATCGCTGCCCAGTACGAAGGATCAAACATGAAGTTCGAGCAATGGTTGTCGGCCCGTGGGTTCTCCCAGGCGACCCTCGACGAAACACAACGGACGAGCCTGCAGGCGATGTACGACGCCGAACAGACGCAGCCGGACGATCGCATCCGCACGGAGGAACGCGAACGGATCGGCACCATCAACGCGGCCTGTCGCGGAAGCTGGGGAAGTCATCAGGCCACGGTCGACCGCATGCAGTCCCAAGCCATCGCCGGCGAGATTGAACTGCCGGCGTTGCAGGCGAGCCTGCTGAGCATCATGCGGACGTCGCGGCCGGCGGCTCCTACTGGAGGTCCCGGCGGCGACGATCACTCACGTCAGCACATTGAAGCTGCGCTGTTGCTCCGCACCGGCATGGAAGGGCCGGCGCTGGAAGCCTACGGCGAGCGCGTGGTCAACCAGGCGGGCGAACTGCGCGGATCCTCACTGCCCGAACTGGCGGCGATGGCGCTGCGGCTCGACGGTATGCCCGTCCCTCGTTCGCGCGACGAGATGATCCGTGCTGCGATGGGCGTCTCGACGCTCAGCCTGCCGACCGCTCTCGGCAACGCGATCAACCGCAGCCTCATCGCGGCCTATCAGGAAGCCCCGGCGACCTGGCGGTCGTTTGCGGCCGTCCGGGCCGCGAACGACTTCAAAGCCCAAACATCGATCCGCCCGTCGTTCGTGGGCGAACTGGAGGAAGTCGGAGCCGGTGGCGAACTCAAGCACGGCACGCTTGGGGAAGCCCTGTTCAACGAAAGCGTTGACACCTACGGGAAGATGCTCACGCTGACCCGGACAAGCATCATCAATGATGACTTGGGCTTCCTGGACGAAACGGCCCCCGGGATGGCACGGGCCGCGCTCCGCAAGCTGTCGGACTTGGTGTGGACGATCATCATGGCTAACGCCGGCAGTCACTTTTCGAGTGGCAACGGCAACGTGCTGACGAGTGGTTCGGCGCTCAGCCTGACCGGTCTGGAAGCGGGCGTGAAGGCCATGCGGAAACAGGCGGACGCGCAGGGCAACAACATCGACATCGTGCCCAAGACGTTGGTCGTCTCCCCGGACCTCGAAATCACCGCCAAGAATCTGCTCAATTCGCAGGAGATTCAGGCGGCCGAAGGCGTGCCGCGCGGAAACGCGCTGCAGAGCGTCGTGAATCTGGAAGTCGGGAGCCGACTGTCGAACACGGGCAAATTCAACAACGCCTCGCTGACGCAATGGTTCCTGTTCGGCACGCCGATGGATGTCCCGGTCATCGCCGGCTTCCTCGATGGACAGCAGACGCCGAAGACGGATTCCTTCGGCTTCGACGCGACGGTCGACAAGCTGGTTGTTTCGTGGCGCATCTATCACGACTTCGGCGCGGCGCTGGGCGATGCCAAAGCGGGCCTGAAAGCCACCGGCGCGGCTTGATCCATTGGCTGCGGCTCGTATGAGCCGTGTCTCCGAGCCGCGATGGGGTCCAATCCAGCCCCGTCGCGGCGTTTTTGATGGGCAACGGCTGACGACTCTCGACTCAGAACGATCAACGCTCGCCGGGGCGAACGCGCAACTGTCGGTGAATGGCTGGCTGATCGAGCGGGCGTTGCCGTTGCTGCGGGAAGTCCGGTCGCCAGTTGCAGGGACGGCTTGAGATTTCTCAAGGAATCGCGTCGACGCGCGAGCGCCACCTTCCAAGCAAGCGGAATCCGGTTTCCTTGGCCGGGTTCATTGCGTTACAGGCGACAGGGTCAACTCATCTTCGGGGTCTCGCGCGCTGCACGTAGGCGCTCAGCCTTGATTGGAAGGATGTAGATCGTACTGATTAGACCTTCCACAATAGCAAGACCATCTTCGAGGGCTTCATGCGTGGGCGTTTCCAGTTCGTGAAGAGCTGAATTTCCCAAATAACGCTCTTCGTGAAGCAGCTCCGCTAGAGACTGCGTCAGTAGGTCCTTCTTCGCCAACTCGTCAATCTTATCGGCCAAAGTCCGACCGGAAATACCGCTCTCAAGACAGATGGCCTCGACGGTCGCGCGAAGCCCACCGGCCGCCAAAATACGAACGTCGCCATTCATGGCGTGAAGCGTTTCAACGTACATCTTCCAGACACGTTCGGGAAACGCCGTTGTCCCATCTGTTCGCAGAGCATCACTTTGCAGAATCTGCGGTTCACGTTGTTGTCCGCGAGTGCTGGGGGCATCTGGGTAGACCTCGAAGCGTCCCTCATCGTCCATTCCGAATTCTGCGATGCTCACAACGTACTTCAACGACTCGCATCCCATGCACTCGACAAAGCGGTTGTACTCAACGAACTCCGGGGGTTCTTCCTTCGCCTGGTCTTCGTTGTAGTAGACATGCTTGATCTTTTCGTGCAGCACGCGATGCTTTCGCGATTGGTGTCCACACGCCGAACAAATCACCCAAACCGTTTCTCTGACAAAGTCTGTTAGCGTGACGGACACCTTGTCCATGCTACTGCTCCATTCATCTTTTCACTTCAACCGCTCACAAAGCTCGCGTATTGAGCGGCGGTCGAAAGGGCCCATTCGCGGCCGATGGAGGTCGGTAACTTCCGATTCGCCGCAGCCGCCGGCCCCACGGGTTAACCGCAACGCGAATGTTGAATCGCAATCAGTCTTCGGCGAGGTGGGATTCCGGAGCGTGTGTCGACACACCGCCGCGGCTCTCTTGGGGATCAGCCTTTTGCTGCCGCCCTAACTTCATTTCCCGCATCTGAATTTTCACGAGGGCAGCACGCTCCTGCAGGATGCCTCGTCGGACGTCTTGCAGAGCTTCCGAGAACGGATGCTCTATCGATTGCTCGCCCAGCTCGGACAAGGCTTCGCGGACCCCCCGCTCAATTATGTCGTTCATTTCGAGGAGGGAGTCAAACTCGTCGACAGTAACGGTCACGATGTGGCGTACGACGACGGGCTTTCCAATCGGTTCCTGCTTGCCGCGCTCGGAAAACGCGGAGAGCGCCCGAAAGAAATTGCGGAGCCGCGCCACTGGCTCGAAGTACAGACGGACCGCGTCCTTGGCGGTCGCGATCGTGTGCTGAACGAACCAGCGCAGTCCGGTCAGAGTTTGTTCATTGCTCGCCATGTCGACTTCCCCACAAACGCGACCAAGAGCAACGAGTCGGCCGCGACCAACAGGTACTCGGCGCTCCGCATCACATACAGCAGTACCGGATCGGTTCCGTTCTCAAGCCAGTGAACCAATTCGCTGAGGCCGTAGGCCGGCAGGTAGATGATCAGAAATAGGAGCAGGCCCACGAAGACGTGGATCGCGAATTCCCACAGCACCAACAGCGGATGATGATTCTGGCCCTCGTTGCTCGTCCATTCAATTCTACCACACGGGTCAAGCCGGTGCGCGGATCAAGCGTCGTCGACGCTGGTCCAAAAGTCGTTTTCGTGGACGATGAGCAGCGGGAAGCCGCACCGTCTGACATCGACAGCCTTTTCGACTTTGCGGCCATAGCAGGCGTAGGCCCACGCTGTGTTCCCTTTCGCGCCGATGATGAGGTAGGAGCAATCGTTCGTGGGACGCGGCAGAAATACACCGCCCAACTTGGTAACAATTTCTGCAATCTCTTTGCGAGGGGCGCGCTCGGACTTGCCGGTGAAACTGAACTTGCGGTCGGGGAACGTAATCTCCGGCGCGACACTACAGATGCCCTGAATCGTCAGCTTCTCCCATGAGTCGGGAATGTCGATCGCACGACCGCCGACAGAAGACAGGAACTCATTGAAGTACAGCACAAGCGTCCGTTCGTTCTCCTCATTGACGACACCGTCCGCTAAAGCGGACGTCGCCAGCGATTGCATCTCATCGAACGGCCAGACGGTCCGGAGATGTCTTTGCGGCGCCATCCAGTTCAAAAGCCCGCGCAGCTCACTTTCGGTGACAGCTCCGTCCGCAGCGATGCCGCCTATGATTCCTTGCAGCCGTTGCATGTCGCTGGTCGCAACGTCGAAGCGCTGATCGGTCGTCGTCACGCGCTCGCAGAACTGCAACAGTTCTGCTCGCTCCTGATCGTCGATCACTCCGTCTGACAACATCTCTCGAAGCATGGGGACGATTTGTGAGAACGGATGGTGCTCGAAATGCTCAGCGTTCTCATTGAGCCAGTCCGCCAGCACGACGATTTCGGCGTCCTCGGTGACGCCGTGCCGATGCCGTAGAGCAAGCCTTCAAGCGTGTGGACCTGTTTGTCGAGCCGACGCGGTCCGGTGAAGTGGTAGTAGTCGGCGTTGTCGTGATTCAGCATGGCTGGTCCTCTCAATCGAGACTAGCGCTTCTGAACCCTCCGTGTTTTGCTCAACTCCTCAGTCGCGGCATCGTCCAAGCGAAGCCGTATCCAGTCCGTCAGCGTGCGGCGATCCGCTTCGGCTGCCTCTTCCCATCACAACCGCTGCTGATCGGCACATCGAATGCCGACTTGGTCATCCTTCGTGCTCATAAGCATTGGGATACAACGCAGAACAAAGTTCAGCAAGTCTTTTGACTCGCAATGCTTCACTGTGCTAAACAATGCGAAGCTGATCGTGCGGTGCAGGACGGTCGCTGTTACAATCCATTCGAGCCGTCCCTTCTGGCTCACCTCAGCCCCTTGGCAGACTGCACCCTGCTCAGGCCATGCCCAAGCGCGTCACCCGCGCAGGGATGCACGCCCCCAAGGAGTGGGACACCGCCGAACTCAACCGCCTGCTGGCGTCCGCCCGCAGCATGCCGGGTGACGTGGGAGATATCCCCGCCCGGCTCTGGTTCCCGGCGCTGTTGCTGACGACGCTCGATACGATCGCCAGCCCCCGCGAACTGCTGGCCGCTCCCCAGGCCGCCTACAACCACACGCACGGCACGCTGGCGCTGGGACTGCTGATCTACGAACTGCATCCGCCGGCGCTCGAAGCGATCGACACCATCCGCCGGCACGATCACGCCGAACTGTTCCCCTGGCCGTGGGACAACCCGGCCGGTCCACACTTCATGCTCTACCGGCGGATGAAGGAACTGCTCTATCGGGCCGGCCTGCCTTACAACCGGACCGCGCTGTTTGAACGGCTACGGGTCACCGCGCGGCGGCGTCCGGACGTGCTGGGGGAAATCGGCCTGTCCCAACCGGCCGCGCTGCGTGAAGGCAAGCCACGGCTGCCCCGGGCGCGTGACAAGCGACGCTGGACCGAGCCGATCCCGCATCCGGGGATCCCATCGCCGGCAGTGACGGTGTCGGCCGAAACTGTCCGGGCGCCGGAACCCGATCTTGTGCGGCTGTCGCCGGCCCATCACGAGCGGCTGCTGTCGACGTTTCTGGAGGAAACCTACATCCCGCTGCGGATGGCGGACTGTGTGGAAGCGTCGATCGCCGGCCACCGGATGGCGGTCGACAAGTTCAGTTGGTTTCTCGGCAGTGAGGCGACCTTCGCTCACTTCACAGACGACCACCTGGAGCGGTTCCTCCCATGGCTCAAAGCGACCGGCTCGCGTGAGAACGTCACCCTGCAACAAATACATTGCCTGTCTGTTGGCGCTTTGGCGGTACGCCTGGAAAAAGAATCGCGTCGACGAACTGCCGCGCGACGTCAGGAAGCTGAAAATCTCCAAGCGGGTGCCCAGGGCGTGGACATTGGACGAACTTGGCCGCATCCTCCGCGCGGCGGATGAGACGGAAGGCACGGTGTGCGGCCTTCCCGCGGGGCGGTTCTGGCCGGCCCTCGTGTTGACCTGCTACTACACCGGTTTCCGCATCGGCGCGGTCATGCAACTGCGGGCGGCGGACTTCGACCCGCAGACCCGCACGATCGACGTCCCGGCGGCGATGCAGAAGCATCGGGCCGAACAGGTGCTGCGGCTTCCCCGTGACGGGGCTGACGCCATCGCGGCGATGGGGCCGCTGACGGATCGGGAACGGCTCTTCCCCTGGCCGTACGACGGAAAGGGCACGACGCACTTTCTCCTCAAGCATTTCAAGCGGATTCTGGCCCGCGCCGACGTCCCGCTTCGGCGTGGCGAAGGATTCCACAAGCTGCGGAAGACATCGGCCAGCTATCTGGCGAAGGCCACCGACGAACGGACCGCGCAAGACCACTTGGGGCATTCGGCGCTGTCCGTCACCGCCCTCTATCTCGACCCGCGCATCGTGCGACGCCAGCACACGTCGGAACTGATGGAGCGCCCGGAGTGGCGCATCGTCAGCAATGAGACGGAGGGCGCGGCATGAACTGTGAGCGACGGCGCAAGCTGCGACTGATGTTGCTGGTTCACGATCCGCATTGCTGGTTCTGCGGCAAGTATCTGACGAAGGACACGTCGACCATCGACCATTTGGAGCCTCGCTGCGAAGGCGGCCCCGATCAGCCCCACAACTTCCGGCTGTCCTGTCGCGTGTGCAATCAGGCCAAACCCGATCACCCGATCGAACGACTTGTCTGCCCGCTGCCGCGTGGCGTGGGCGTCTTTCCGCTGTCCGTTCTGCCCAAGGATGCTGCCGTGTCCAAAGCCACGTTCAACTATCAGGTTGTCGCAAACACCACCGTTCGCAAACGGGTCCGCGAACAGGCCAAACAGATTCACACGCTGTTGCAAAAATCAGCGGAGGCGATGGTGGAAATCGGCCAGCGGCTGGAAGAGGTGAAAGAGTCGCTGGGCACGACCCATTTCCGCGTGTGGCTCAAAGCCGAATTCGGCTGGAATGGTCCGATCGCCTACAACTACATGCAGGCGGCGCGAAAGTTTGGCGACTTGGACTTCCTGCCCAACTTCGAGCTGGCCGCGCTCATCAAGCTGGCCCGCAAGAACATCCCGGACGAAGCGGTCAACGAGGCGATCGACGTCGCCCGCGCCGGGGAGCAGGTGACCAGCAAACGGGCCGTCGACATCATCCAGCAACACGCGCCCCAGCCGACGCGCGTCGATGCCGGCCGCCCGCGACAAAAAGCTGCGGCCGGAACGCCGGAACGGAAACCGGACGTGAATGCCCTGGACTCGCTGCGGCAGTCGCTGGATGCGTTCTCCCGCAACCTTGAAACCATCGCGGTCGGTCTGAGTCGAGACGACCGCGAAGCCCTCGCCGATTGGTTCCTGCAACTGGTGATGCAGTTGAAATCGTTGCCCGAACCGAAGCCGGCCCGGAAGGCGGCCCGCACACGCCGGCCGCGCCGCAAGTCGGCCGCGGCCGCCTAATCGGCGTTCCCCCGTCTCGACGATTTCCCATAGAACACGCAACCCCTGAAAGGCATCACTCATGGCGACAGAACTCACCCCGGCGGTCGGCTACATCCGCATGTCGACCGACAAGCAAGCCGACTCCCCGGAGCGGCAACGCGCCGAAATCGAACGCTACGCCGAACAGAATAACTACGGAATCATCCGTTGGTACGAAGACCATGGTTTGACCGGCACGGAATCGTCCAACCGTCCGGAATATCAACGGATTTTCACGGATACAGCCAGTGGCGATTTCTCCGCGCTGATTGTCTATGAACTAAGCCGAGCGTCGCGAGAGAAAGTGCTCGAAGCGCTGATGTCCTTCAAGCGTTTCGCCGATGCGGGCGTGTGCGTTGGAACCGTGCTGGACGGCCCGATCAATTTTGATGACCTAGCCGGACTACTGACGTTCGTGGTCAAGCAACACGAGTCGCACAACGAATCGCTGAAAATTGCGGCCCGCACGACAAGCGGCGAAAGGTTGAAGCGGGCGAACGTCTGGGGGGCGCAGTGTATGGGTTCGACCGCATCATAAATGATGAACACGGAAACCAAATCCGTCGCGTGCACTTCCGCGAGCGCTACCAGCGCGGCCCGAAGCAGCGGCAGTTATTGGCGCCGTCTGCCGACGTTGCAGCCGTGGAAGCCGTTCGGTTCGCCTTCCACGCCATCCACGACGGCTTGCCGGTCAAGCAAGTCGCCATCGCCTTGAATGAGCAAGGTCCGACAACAATCACTGGACGCCCCTGGCAGCACTATTCGATCAAGCGGCTGCTGACCAACCCGGTCTATGCCGGCCGGTTTGTTTATGGTCGCGCGCCCCGTGGGAAATCCTGTCAGGTTGCCGAAAAGAGTCTCATCATCCATGACGAATCGCACGAGCCGATCGTTTCACCGGAGATCTTTGAGGATGTGCAAGGCGTCCTGCTCGGACGAAAAGGGACGCGCATTTCTCAAGACGAGAATCGCTACCTGCTCGCCGGACTGATCGTCTGCGGCATGCGCGTGACGGGCAGGTCGGGTGAATGCGGCGCGCGGCTCCCGAATGGAAGACGCGAGCGGGTTAGCATGTATTCGTGCTGTGGGGGAAACCGGGCGAACCGCCACGCGAAGTCTTGCATCAACATCATCGCACGATTCCTGGAGCCGGCTGTATTGGACGTTGTGAAACGTGAACTGCTGTCGGATGAGAACCTGGACCTTTGCATGCAGGCGCATGACCGCCCGGACGTCGGGATCAAGTCTGCAACGGATGCTGCAATCGCCCAGTTGAAGCGGGACGTTGAAACGGCTGACCGGAACCTCGCCAAAGAACTGGACAACGAAACCTTCGTTGCGATCGCACGCCAAGCGTCCCGGTGGCGGAGCGAACTGCGAAAGCTGCAGCGCACTGCCGTGGAGAGCCAGTTGAAGAATAACGGCTCGCCGAAGTCGACCCCTTTCGAGACGCTCCGGGAGTGCCGCGACTGCATCGAATTGGCGGAACGCGGGAAGCTTGCCGATGCGCTCCGGTCGGTCATTGATTCGATCACCGTCCGCCGCGACGAAACGGCCCTGGCGCGCGAAGTGACGGCCGTTGTGACGTTCAAGCCCGACCTGTATTTCGGGGAGCCGATTGTCATCGCGGATGAGTATATCGTCCCCCGACGATGGCGGGAACTGGCCGTGTTCGTGGCGGAAGCCGACGAGCCGCAGACGACCCGTGACCTTTGTCGGGAGTTTCGGATCAGCCAAGCGGCCGTGAGCCGTTCGATGAGCAAGGCCATGTCTGCCGGCCTCGTAACCCGTGCCCAGCCTTGCGGTTGGACATCACCAGTTGTTTGATCTAAACAAGCGCTATTCGCGCGCATAGAGGCCGCAGTTCAGTGTCGGTGGGATCAGTGTCCGCTGGCCGATCCCTCGCAACCCGGAGCCGCGTGAACTCACCGGAGGACGAACAAGCCCCCTAATCCCTTCAACGCCTGCCGTGTCGCACGCCGGGATCGGGGCGGAATCCCAGCGGTCGTCAGAATTCCGCGGTCCTCAAAACTCATCGTCGTCGTCGAAGAAGTCGTCGCCATCCTCGTCGTCATCGTCATCGAGGTCATCCTCGTCGATGTCGTCGTCCTCTTCGTCAAACTCGTCGTCGTCGAAGTCGTCGTCGTCGTCGTCGTCGAACTCGTCATCATCGTCGTCGAAGTCGTCGTCGTCGTCGGTGTCACCCATGTCGTCATCGTCATCGGCATCGGCAACGAGCCACGGCAGAGCGCCGTTCTCGTCAGCACCGGGGTTCCAGGCCGCCTCTCCGTCTTCGTCGATGCGTCGCCACATGTTCCGTTCCGTTTCAGCGGGAGCAAGAATCATCTGTGATTGTCCTCGGCGTGTCATCAAGTCCATCAGCTCACGTTTGTCGGAGGGTGAGTCCGTTTGGGGATTTCGATATTAAATCGCTGCGACCTTGTCAAGCGCGGACCTCGCGTGCCGGCCGGAGCGGGTGTCTGCGTCCGATGGTGGTGCTTGCTCATTTCCGAGTAGCTGGGCGCTGTTGAGGTAACGGAAGCATGCCCGCAGACCGAGCACGGGGGCCGCGGACGCGATTCGTTCATCGCCCACAGCCCCAGAGTTCCGCGCGGTTCGCGAGGAATCGGTTGTAGATCGCCCCAGCCACCCCCACAGGCGATACCGATGAGCCCGGTGCAGCCGGTTGATCGGACGGAGAGGCGACGCTAGAGTCAGCGGGTGGGCCGCGAGAGATGGATTGTTGTTTCTGTCGGTCGAGAAAGATCGAGGGCGGTATGAGTGGCGAGTCGCAAAACTGCGGATGGGCGCGACGACATTTGTTGGCGCTCGAAGACCTTGAGGCTGCGGAAATCGAGCGAATTCTGGACACGGCTGCGGAATTCAAACAGCGGGCCGAGCAGGGCGAGCCGAAATCCGGCTTGCTCCGCGGTCGCGTGGTCGCCAACCTGTTCTTCGAGCCGTCGACCCGGACGAAAACGAGCTTCAACCTTGCGGCCAAGCGCCTGAGCGCGGATACGGTCGATTTCACCGCTTCGGGCAGCAGTTTGTCGAAGGGGGAAACGTTCATCGACACGGCCCTCACGATCCAGTCGATGGGGGTCGACGTGATGGTTGTGCGGCACAAGACGCCGGGTGCCCCGCTGCTGCTGTCGCGGCATCTCGACTGCAACGTCCTCAATGCGGGCGACGGCACGCATGAGCACCCGACGCAGGGGCTGCTCGACATCTTTACCATCCGTGAGCAACGGGGATCGCTGGCGGGACTGACAGTCGCCCTCGTGGGGGACATCCTGCACAGCCGCGTCGCCCGGTCGAACATCTGGGGCCTGAAGAAGCTCGGAGCCCGTGTCATCGTCTGCGGTCCGGCGACGCTGATTCCGCCAAAGATCGCCGAGTTGGGGGTTGAAGTCTCCCACAACCTTGACGACGTGCTCGCCGAGACTGACTGCGTGAACCTGCTGCGGGTCCAGTTCGAGCGGCAACGGGGGGCGTTCTTCCCCTCGATTGCCGAGTACGCCCAATTGTTCGGGATGACCGGTGAGCGTGTCCGCCGCGCGAAAAAGGACGTGCTGATTCTCGCTCCCGGCCCGATCAACCGCGGCGTCGAGATCACCTCCGACGTCGCTGACGGGGAGCACTCGGTAATTTTGAATCAGGTGACCAACGGCCTGTTCGTCCGCATGGCCTGCCTGTCGTTGCTGCACGAAGCCCGGGCCGCCGCGTGACACGTTGGAGTTCAGGCTTTAGCCGGCCTCTTCGCTCGCTGACGCGGCCCAGCAGTCCGTTGAAAAACGGATCCTCATGGGTGGCCGGGGCTGGAGGACAACGTCCGAAGCCCCGGTGAGGGCGGTTTCCGCGTCCGAATACCGAATCCTCAACCACCGGGGCTTCCCGTTGGTCCAGCCCCGGCCACCCGAAGCCCGCCTCATCGCGCGCTGACGCAGCCTGAAGGCTGAACGCCAGCAAGGAACGAATCTACCGTGACGCAGAGACCGGCACAGCCGGCAGCGCCAGCGTCTCCAGTTCGAGGTTGAACTCATTGGCTCCCGGTTTCACCTCGAAGGTCACGCCGCCTGCGAGCGTGCCTTTGCCCGTGAGCGGCGTCACATCGTCAATGGTGGGGGCAGGGGCAATGGTTCCGAGCGTATGCACGATCACGCGGTTGATGCCGACGACGGCGCCCCGTGATGCACGGATTGTGAACTTGCCGCCGCCGATGCGGTCGCCGGCGATGGGAGCGTTCGGTGCATCGACCGGCACGAACGTGATCGTCCCCCAACGCAGCGGCTTGCCGTTGAGCGTCACCTTTCCGCTGACTTCAGCGCGCACAACGTCCGCAAGAAATGCGTTCGTCCGCAGCCAGTCGGCGAGGCGGTCCTTCCAGGTGAACAGGACCGGATCGGCGATCCCCAATCCAACGCCGTGCGGGCCGTTCTGGTACACGTGCAGTTCGGCGGGAATGTTGTGCTCGTGCAGTGCCCGGTAGTACGCAAGACTGTTCTCCACCGGCACGGCTTTGTCTTCGGTCGTGTGGAACAGAAACGCGGGCGGGGTCTGTGCGGTCACCTGCGTCTCGTTGGAGAGCGAGGCGACCAGTTGCGGATCCGGATCGTCGCCGAGCAGGTTCCTGCGCGATCCTTTGTGCGTGAACGGATCGCGGAACGTGATGACCGGATATCCCAGCACGGTGAAATTCGGGCGGCAACTCACCCGGTCAATGGGATCAGCCACGTTGGCGTCACCGTCGTCGAAGTGCGTGGAGGCAGTCGAAGCGAGATGCCCTCCGGCGGAGAAGCCCATCACGCCGATGCGGTCCGGGGCGACGTGCCATTCGTCCGCGTGGGTCCGCGTGTGGCGGATCGCCCGCTGCACATCGTTCAGCGGAGCCGGATGCCGATAGCGCGGCCCGAGCCGATACTTGAGCACAACCGCGGTGACGCCGACGGTATTGAGCCAACGGGCAATCTGATGCCCCTCGTGATCCGTCGCCAGTCCTCCATAACCTCCGCCCGGACAGACAACGATCGCCGCACCGTTCGGTTTGTCGGGGTGATAGATGCGAATCGACGGCCGATCGGCTTCTTCCTCACCGACTGCTCGCGGAGCCCCGGCGGGCCACAACAGCACCGGCTCGGGCGGCTCTGCATACAGTCGTCGACCGCCAGTCAAGGCAGCCAGCAAGAGGCACACGTTGGCTGTCCGAACGAATCGTGAAGACGCGAGCATGATGGCAACCCTTTTCAACGACTGGGAACCGAGTGTCCAAGTTCACGAGTATATCTAAACTCTCCGCAAACGTCCGCTCGCGCCTGAGAAGTCGATGTCAGGCGGGTGCATGTGCGGACGCGTGGCTGTGGCGTCAATGGATGTAGAAGAACGAGTTCGGCCATGATTTGTCGCAAGCTTGCGTCAACCAGAAAAACCCCATGGCCCCAGTCGTGAAGCTCACCGATCTGGGGCTGTGACAGTTGCCGGTCGTGCGACCCGGCGAGGCAAATCCATGTTTGCTGTTAGCTCCACGCGCAAAGGTGCCCCAGCCACCCATCGAATCGATACACCCAGTCGACAGCGACGCTTGGCCCCGCGTTTGCCTGTGCGCGGTGCCGGGACTATCGTGGTGCGACGGTGTCTGGTACTTGTCGCGTAACGGCCAAAATGCACGACCCATCGCTAACGCTTCGGGCGCTGATGCTCTGACTCAACGATGTGGGTGGTCACCGACACGCGGGAACCATTCGACAGGTCCAAACCTCATGAAGACGCTCGTGAATTCAGGTTTCCTTGTTGCCGTCTGTTTGTCCGCTGTCAACTTTGCTTCCGCGGCGGAGAAGCGGAACGTGCTGTTCATTGTGTCGGACGATCTGAACTGCGACCTGGGGTGCTACGGGCATCCGCAGGTCCGTTCGCCACATATTGATGCACTGGCGCAGCGGGGCATGCGGTTCGAACATGCGTATTGCCAGTACCCGGTCTGCAATCCGAGCCGCGCGTCGTTCATGACGGGGCGGCGTCCGAACGAGACGAAGATTCTGGCGCTGCCCAAGGGGGGCCAGTTCTCTTCCGACTATGTGTACGGACACCACTTTCGCGACACGATTCCCGACACCGTGACACTGCCGGAGCTGTTTCGCAAGAATGGGTATCAGGCGGCTCGGGTCGGGAAGATCTACCATTTTGGCGTGCCGGGACAGATCGGCACCTGCGGACTGGACGACCGCCCATCATGGGACTATCTCGTCAACCCGGCCGGTCGTGACAAGGCGGAAGAGAACAAAGTCTTCACGCTCACGCCGGGCCGCTTTGGGGGAACGCTGAGTTGGCTGGCAATGGCCGGGACCGACGAGGAGCAGACCGACGGGCTGGGTGCTACCGCTGCCATCAGCCTGTTGGAACAGTACCAGGCGAGTGATCAGCCGTTCTTCCTGGCGGTCGGGTTTTATCGTCCGCACACCCCTTACGTGGCTCCCCGAAAATACTTCGACCTGTACCCCACTGAGCAGATTCCGCTGCCGGAACTCTCCAGTGATGACCGTCAGCGAACTCCCGCAGCGGCCTATGCCAGCGCCAAGAAGCGACAGGACGCCCTGTCCGACGACGTCCGCCGTCAGGCAATCCAGGGTTATTGGGCGTCGATCTCCTTCATGGATGCCCAGGTCGGTCGCGTTGTCGATGCGCTGGACCGGCTCGGATTGGCGGAGAACACGGTCATTGCGCTAACGAGCGATCACGGATATCACATGTACGAACACGGCCTGTGGCAAAAGATGTCGCTGTTCGAGAACTCGGCCCGTGTGCCGCTAATCATCGTCAGCCCCGGGGCGGCGGCGGGCGAGACCGCCGGGACCATGTCCGAGCTTGTCGATCTGTACCCGACGATCGCCGACCTGTGCGGTCTGTCGCCGCCGGATTACATCGACGGCGTCAGTCTGCGACCGGCGCTGGAGGATGCGGACGCGGTGGTGAAAGACGCCGCGTTCACGCAGCTCCACCGGCGCAGCCAGAACTCCTACAGCATCCGCACGTCCCGTTGGCGGTATACCCAATGGGATGCCGGCAAGCAGGGCGAACAGCTCTTCGACATGCACGCCGATCCCCGCGAGACGACCAACCTCGCCGCCGACCCGCAGCACGCACATCTCATCGCCAAGTTCCGAGAGCGTCTGGCGGAATACGCGCGGTGAGTAATGGAGTCAGAAGCGGCCGGGTGGCGGGGGCCATGCAACACCGTCCGGTTGAGATGCCGCGCCGATCACGGGGGCGACGTCGCTGCCTGGTAGATCGTCCGTCGCCCCCGGATCGCTGGGGGGGCGTTGCTCCACGCACCAACGCGCCCCCGCCACCCGTCGTCACGGTCAGTGGCGGGAGTTGACGGGAGCGTCTGGCGGGCTACGCGCGGTGAATTGAGGAACCGGTGCGGGCCGTTACGACCCGCGGCTCCAGTCGAGGCAGATCACTTGCCCGTTGGCGAAACCGCAGACGGCCCATTCGCCAAACGGATCACACGAAAGCTGCGCGACGTGCTCCGGGGTGACGGTCGCCCAGAGCAATTCGCCGTCGGCATCAAGCCAGTACAGGTGCTTTTCGACCGTCGAGGCAATGAGGCGGTGGGGCTCATAGCTCGTCGCGATGCGGTTCACGGTCCCTTCGACGATGTAGGAACCGATCGGCGCGCCGCTGCCGTCAAAGGTCTGCACGCCATGATTGAAGCCGGCGATGTAAATCAGTTCGCCGTCACCGGTCGCCGCCAGCCGCCCGACATTGCTCCACAGCTTCTCCTCCCACTGACAATCGCCGGTGAGCGAATGACAACAGAGCAGCCCATGTTCGGCGGCGCCCAGCAGCGCCGGTTCGGCGGTGAGGAACTTCAGATGCGTGAGGGGCCGAATCGATGCAAAGCCGGCCACGCGGCGCTTCTGGGCGTTGAAGATGAGATTGCCCCCGTCCGCCAGGCTGACGGCGATGTATTGGCCGTACGGGTCGATGGCGACCTGCAGGCACTGCTCGGGCAAATCGAGATGCCATTGCGTCTGAAGCTGCCGGTCGAAGCGGTGGACCTGCGTCTCACCGGCGAGGGCGGCGGCGAACTGCCCGTCGTCACTGAAGGCGACTTGCCGAATCGGCTCGCGGATGCGATTGACGGCCGAATACTCACCGCGGCGATCGATACGGTACAGGCTGCCGATCTCGTCGGCAGCGAGCACCTCGCCGGTCTCCCGCGCGAGGGCGAGCCCGGTCAGCGGCGCTTCGGTGGTGAATGTCCAGCGGACGCTGGGACCGATGCCCCGCCCCTTCCGAACCCAATCGGGCGGCGGTCCGGGAGGGCGGGACGGGTCGTCATTCATCGGCGCGTAAACTGCGGTTCGCGAAGGATTTCCAGAGCGGCCTGGATGTCATCATCGCCGTCGACGTCGAGGTCTGCCGAACCACGGTGCTTGGGCGTGTCGTCGGCCAAGGGGACTTCGACATCGGGGCGAATCCCGATCTTACTCCAATTGTCGCCGTTGGGGGAGTAAAACTTGGCGGTGGTGATCCGCATCCCGGTGGCCCAGGCTCCCGGATAGATGGTTTGCACGGACCACTTGCCGAACGACTGTCGGCCGACGATTTGGCCCCGCTGATGGTCGCGGATCGCGCCGGCGACGATTTCGCTTGCACTCGCGCTGCCGCCGTCAATCAGCAACACCAGGGGCATGTCCCAGGTGCCGATGCGATTGGCTGAGTAGCTGAGGTTCTGGTCAATGTTCCTGCCGCGTGTCGACACGATGCGGCCCTCGGAAATGAACCGGTCGGACACTTGGACAGCCGCCGAAAGCAGCCCCCCGGGATTGCCGCGAACGTCCCAGATTAAGGCCCGCAGTCCCTGCTGGGACAGCCCCGCCATGGCGGCATCCAACTCGTCAGGCGAGCCTTTCTGGAAGCCGGTCATGCGGATGTACCCGATCCCGCGCTCGTCATCGATGATTTGGGCGATCGGAATGCTGTCGACTTGCACCGCCCGCCTCGTGCAGACGACCGTGTGAACCAGTGACCGCGGGCCGGACTGGATGCCCAGCCGGACACGGGAGCCAGCGGTGCCGGTCAGCAGTCCGGCCGCTTCGTCGGTGCTCATGTTGCGGCAGTCGGTGCCGTCGATTTCGACAATGAATTCGCCCGCTTTGAGGCCGTTCTCATACGCGGGGCTTTTGGGGAGGACGTCGGCCAGCAGCATGCCGTTGCCCGCTTCCGCTTCCATGACGATGCCGATGCCGACAAACTCGCCGTCAATGTTGTTGTTGAGATCGCGATAGCGGCCGGGTGTGAGGAAGCTGCTGTAATCGTCCAGCCCGTTGCAACCGCCGAACGTGTACTCCATCACGACCGCGTTGGGGCTGAGGCCGACCAGCTGATTGGCACGGTCGGCGACCTTGCGAATCATCTCGTGGGCTTCGGACCGGGAGCGGAGCCGCTTGTTCCAGTACTCCTCCCGGAGGACGTCGCGCATTTCCTGAATCTGCTCCCGGTCGGCACCGAAAGCGTTGCGCTTCAGGAAGCGGTCATTCGCCAAGCTCAGCCAGAGGCTCTCTGTGCCGTGAGCGACGAACCATGTGGTGGTGATCGGGTTGACGTACTGGTCCCGGACCTGGTCCAGGACACTATCGAACAGGGCGAACGCCTGGGCGTTGGATAGCGCGAGCAACTCGTCGCGGAACGAGACGTCCTCGTAACGCCGGTCGATCCCGAAGTGGAACTTCGACCGCCGCAAACCATATTGCAGATAATCGTTGTCGGGCCACTCCTTGACCGCTTGCTTGTAATGCTTGATCGCATCCCGCCACTGGCGGGACCGTTCCAGTTCCACTCCTGTGTCGATCGCCTGACGGGCGACCGGTCTCGATGAATCCGGTGGCTCAGCAGAAACGCTGACCAGGGCCGAGATGCTGACAAGGACAATGCTTGCGATGAACGCGGTGCGCATCCTTGTGCGGCGCTCGAGACCAAAACTTGACATGTTTCCCCCTCAGTCAGATGACGAGCATCACAACGAACCGGCTGCCGGCGAAAAACCGCCCCAGCGATCTGCGATGCTCACTTGCCGTCCCGGGACGCGCCGCTCGTCGCACTGACCGGTTGGCCCCAACCGGATGGCCCCAATTCGGTGCCGCAAACGTCGTGCTGACGTCGTGCGGGTTCGCGACTTTTTGCGTGTCGTACCGGAATGACGTAACAATTCAACATAGGCCACGATGCGCTTCCGGTCAATTTCCCGCAAGGCTGCGACTGCAGCCTTTCTGGCTGCGATGCCGATCTTCGACGAAATCGTCCCAGTCGTGCGGACAGGGCGGAGTTCGGCTGTTACGGAAACCCTCCCGGTCCGGCGGGGCGAAGCGCCTGAGCAGCCGAAAGCGACCAGTGCCTCGCCGGGTCATGCCGGTTCATCGGGATTTCGCGACAAATCCTGTCGCGGCGATGGTCCCTGATCCGAGACATCAGGTGTCCGGCAGAACCTTCCCGCCTGAAGCGCGCGGCGGTTCCTGCGGGTGGGCAGCAGTATTCGCCGAAACTCGTCCAATCGACGACCGATGTCTCGCCCGGATGCTGCCGCTGACGCACGGCCTCTTGACGACGGCACTTCCCTCCTGTTATTTGACGCCGCCTTGACTCGTTGTCTCCGCGACCTCGATACATATGCGCGCTCCCGGACAATCGCCATGACCGGAACGATCTGCTTCGGCGTCAAGACGATCCGGTCCGTCCTGGCCTCGCTTGCACTCTGCACGCTGGTCGAGGTTGTCCTCGGTCCGACCCTGGCGGTGGGCCAATCGGGGCAGGCGGTCTCAGCGGGCGGTTTTTCGGACGACGGCTTCTCGGCCGCGCTCTCGGACGAGTTGCCGCCCGCCCAGTATGGGACGTATCAGTACATCGGTCCGCCGTCGAAGTCGCGGCTTGATCGCGGCTTCCAGTACATCGACCCCGCATCGGCCGGCACGCAGGCAGATGGCGCAGCGACACGCGGCGCACCGGCGGCAACCACGCCGCGCGAACATCCGTTCGGAACATCCGCGCCGACAGCGTGGGGCCATGCGGATCTCCAGCAAGTCCAGTATCCGCTGATGGATGAGACTCCGGACGACCTCAACGAACTGGACCGTCGTACGGCTGCATCGCCGCGCGATCCGCGCTTCATGGCACCGATCGTCACTTCCCCGGTCCAAACGCCCGCCGCTCCTTCCGATGGTCTCGGCTTGCAGACGCAGTTCCTCGGCGACGTGACCCATGTCATCGGCAGCGGCAACAGCCTCGGCATCACGACGTTGACGGCGCGCGCCGTCCTGGAGACGCCTCGCCTGCCCGGCGTATCGCTGCGTCCCATTTTCGGCTGGCATTTCTTGAACGGCCCGCGGCGGACCGACCTTCCCGGCCAACTCTACGATGCGTCGATCGAGGCTCGCATGTATTGGCCCTTCAGCGAGCGCATCATCGGCGAGTTCGCGCTCTCCCCCGGCGTGTACAGCGACTTTAACAACACCAGCGGCGACGCCCTGCGGATTGTCGGCCGCGCCGTCGGCTACTATCGTTGGTCGCCCGACCTGCGCCTTGCTGCCGGAGCCACGTACCTCGACCGCGAGGACGTCCGCGCGCTTCCCATCGCCGGCGTCATCTGGACACCGACTCCTGACGATCAGCTCACGCTGCTGTTCCCTCAGCCGCGGATTGCCCATCGCTATCGGAAGGATGCCGACCACGAGCGTTGGGTCTACCTTTCCGGCGAATTCGGAGGAGGAAGCTGGGCTATCCAGCGGGCCAGCGGACGGGACGACATCGTCAGCTACCGCGACTGGCGGCTGATCACGGGCATCGAATTCAAGTACACCGACAAGACCAGTTGGCGCATCGAGGGGGGGTACGTCTTCAGCCGCGAATTGGAGTACACCTCGAACATCGGGAACTATCAGCTCGGCGACACCAGCATGATCCGCGCAGCCTTTGTGTACTGACGACGCGGCTGCGGCGATGCATCAGATGCGGACGTAGTATCGCTGCCTGTGCATCCAGTAGAGCATCAGCCAGAAGACGATGAACGTCGCCGTCGGCATGATCAGCCGCCCGTACATGTCGTCCGCCAGCGCGTCTGCCCCGAACAGGGTTTGCAAGACGCCGGTCAGATGAATGGACACGACTTTGCTCTTTGTCCAACCGCCGATGAGCTGCCCCATCAGGTAAATCGCGATGGAATTCATGCCGACGACCGTCAAAGGAAACGCCAGTTTCCGCAGCGGAAAAATGTCGAACAGGACATAAAATGCCGCCAGCAGGCTGATGACATAGGCTCCGCTGAACAACACCCATGAGGGCGTCCAGATTCGCTTGACGATGGGACAGAAAAACTCATCCGCCAGCAGGCCCAGCACCAAACAGCCCGCTGCCCAGCCCAGGAGAATGCCGGCCGTCCGCCACGGTTTGCGTCGCATCAACAGTAATTGGCCACAAAGGATGCCCAACAGCGTCGTGCCGATCGACGGAATGAAGTTGAGCGTTTGATACCCGCCACTGTTAAACGCGAACGCTTGCGGATTGTCGAAGAACCACTGTCGCACCAAATCCGGCGCCCACGACTCCGCGTCGCGCGTCGCTCCGACAGCCGCCAAATCTTCATCGCTGGGGTTCCGCAGCAGGTTGAGGAACCAGACATCAAACGCATGCGCGGCGTTGCCATTCTTCGACCACGGAGCGAACTTACCGGTGTAAACTTCGCCGCGGTCTGCGCTCGCGTTCACGGCAGCGAAATCATACCCCTCCGGCGGAGCATACTGCGCGACGAACAGGCCGTATCCGATCAGAATCCCTCCCAGGGCGGACCACTGCACCCACTGCCGCCGGCCCAACAGAAGATACGCAAAGAAGTACCCGAGTCCGATCTGCGCCAGCACGTTGGGGAAGATCCAGTTCGTGCGTTCTGACCCTTGGGAATACAGAAACACGCCCAGCAGGACGAGCACGATCGCCCGCCGCAGCGCATGGGCGAGACGTCTCCACCTGTTTTGCCCCGTCGCTTCCCGACGCGCGTAAGAGAACGGCATCGCCACGCCGACCATGAACATAAACGCCGGCTGAATCAAATCCCAGAACGAAACTCCCGTCAGTCCGAACCGGCTGCTCCAGTCCGGATGCTCAAAGTAGAAGCCGAGTTGCTCCCAAAAGACGCGGCTTTGCGATTCCCAGACCGGGGCGTCTTCCGGCAGCGATGCGAAACGATGAATGCCGAATCCGCTCGCCGCCAGCATCGTCATGATGAAGCCGCGATACGCATCCAGAGAGACCAAACGGCCCCCGCGCGACCGTGTGGCCTCTCCGCCTCCGGGCGCGGTACCGGTTGCATTTGCCGCTGCCCGATCCAACGCATACGTCTCCGACATGCCGTTGCCCCTGTCGCTTCTGTTTGCCTTCCCGTCAACGGTTCCCAGCATACCCCTCTCCGGACGCCCGTGCCAGCACCTCAAGGCGACCGATCGGCCTGTTGCAATCGGCCCGTCCGCTGGTAGCATTCAACGAGGCGGAACGGAAGAGGAGCATTGTCGCAGGCTGGTGCCAATCGGCCGACATCGGAGGCCCGCCCCCCAAGCCGTTGTCCGAATCGCTTGCGGATAAGCCCCTCCCCTTGCCGCACCTACGTCTGATGCGATGCGCAAGACCACAGGCGATCCTGTCCGTTCATGGCCCTGCGCGCTCATCAGGAAATCGAAACAAATCAAATCACGATCAGATTGAAAGAGACTGGCATGCGTTACCTCTCAAGCCGTTCCGTTTGGCACGCGGCAATTGCGTTGGCGACGGTTTTTCTGGTCCACAACCACGCAATCGCGGAGGAAGAGAAGGACGGGACGCGTTACCTCATCATCCACGCCGATGATGCGGGCATGTCACATTCGGTGAACGCGGCAACCATCGACTCGATGACCAAAGGGGCCGTCTCCTCAGCGAGCATCATGGTGCCCTGCCCGTGGTTTCCGGAATTCGCCGCTTATGCCAAGGAGCACCCCGAGTTGGACTACGGCATCCACCTCACGCTCAACGCCGAATGGAAATACTACCGCTGGGGACCGGTCTCTCCCCGCGACCAGGTTCCCAGTCTCGTCGACAAGGACGGCCACCTCTGGGACAACATTCAGCAAGTGGCCGCGAACGTCAAAGCCAACGAAGTGGAAACCGAACTACGGGCGCAAATTGACCGGGCGAAAGAATTCGGAGTCCCGCTGACCCATCTCGATACGCACATGGGAGCAGTCATCAGCCGTCCGGACCTGCTGGAAATCTACGTCAACCTGGGGATCGAGTACGACCTGCCCGTGATGTTTGTCCGCACCTTCAGCGCCGAGGTCGCCAAGGAGTACCCGGCCCTGCTCGAGAAATCGGACGATTTGGTCCGCGTCCTCGATCGTCAGGGATACCCGATTCTCAATAGCATCGCCCAGTTTTATGGCGGCGACACCCACGAGGAGCGAAAGAGCAACTACCTCCGCACGATTCGCGATCTCAAACCGGGCGTCACGCAACTCATCATTCACTGCGGGTACGACAACGAGGAACTGCGGCACATCACCAGTTCTTCCGAGCGCCGCGACGGCGACCGCCGCATCTTCACCGATCCGGTCGTGATGGCGGAACTCAAGAATCTGGGGATCGAAGTCATCTCCTGGAAGCAGTTCCGCCAGATGAACGGGCACGCCGTCCAAACAGCCGACTGACCCGGTTGTGATCGCGGATTCCGGTCCTCGGTTCCCGAACTCCGTGCATGCTCATTCGGGCACCGCACCCTGATCACGGCGACCCAAGATTCACGGATGAGACAAGCCCATGCCTGCTGCCACAAAATCCAAGCCGTCTTCCCACTCGAAATCTTATGTCGCTGATGACATCGAGGTTCTCGAAGGCCTCGAACCGGTTCGGCGGCGGCCGTCGATGTATATCGGCGGCGTCGACACACGGGGGTTGCACCATCTCGTGTGGGAGATCGTCGACAACTCGGTCGACGAGTTTCTCGCCGGAGAAGCAGACCAGATCAAGGTCACACTCCATAAGGACGGCACTTCCATCACCGTCGAGGACAACGGCCGCGGCATCCCGGTCGACAGGCACAAAAAACTGAAAAAGTCGGCCCTCGAAGTCATCCTCACCACGCTGCACGCTGGCGGCAAGTTCTCGAACAAAAACTACGCCCGCAGCGGCGGCCTGCACGGCGTCGGCTCCTCCGTCGTCAATGCCCTGTCGAGCGAGATGGTCGCCACGGTCCATCGCGGCGGGCACGAATGGACGCAGCGCTACAAGCGCGGCAAGCCGACCACCCCGGTTAAGAAGGTCAAACCGTTCCGCGGGCATGGGACGATCATCCACTTCCGGCCGGACGACGACATCTTCCGCCGCGTGCATTTTCATGCCGACACCATCCGGCAGCACCTGGAGGATATCTCCTACATCCATGCCGGGCTCAAGATCACATTCGTCGATGAGGCCAAAGGGGAGCGGTACGAACTGGCTCACCCCGACGGCATCAAAGCCTATCTCGACAAACTGATCGCCGACGAAAGCAAAAAGGTCGTCCACGAGCAGCGCTTCGCCGCGGAAAAAGACGAAAAGGCGGTGCGGGTGGAAGTCGTCCTCAAGTGGACCGAGGCAATCGACGAGCAACTGAGGAGTTACGTCAACGGCATTCGCACACGGGCCGGCGGCACCCACGAAAGCGGGCTGCGGTCCGGCATCGCGCGGGCCGTTAAGAACTACATGGATGTCCACAACATCAAGCAAAAGGGCCTGTCGATCACCCCCGACGACATCCGCGAAGGGGTCGTCGGCATCCTGTCGGCCTTCCATCCGGAGCCCATGTTTCAGGGGCAAACCAAGGACAAGCTCAACAACCCGGAGATGAGCTCACTCGTCGAGGGGGTCGTCCGCCCCACGCTGGAGACATGGCTCAACAACAATCCCTCGCTGGCGGACGCCATCATCGGCCGCATCATTCTGGCGGCCCGCGCGCGGCTCGCCAGCCGGGAGGCGGTCAGTGAAGTCCGCCGCAAAACGCCCGGCTCCCGCAAAACAAATCTCCCCGGCAAGCTGCTTGACTGCCGATCGAATGATGCGGGCAAATCGGAACTGTTCATCGTCGAAGGAGACTCCGCCGGAGGCACCGCTGCCGCCGGTCGCGACTCGCTCACCCAGGCAGTGCTGCCGCTGCGGGGGAAAATCCTCAACACCGAGTCACTCGCGCTCGCAAGGATTCTGCAGAACAACGAGATCAAAGACCTCGTGCAAGCGCTGGGCACGGGCATCGGCCCGAACTTCGATCCGCATCTCATCCGCTACAACCGCATCATCCTGTTGATGGACGCCGACAGCGACGGCTATCACATCAGCACGCTGCTGTTGACGTTCTTTTTCCGGCACATGCGGGATTTGATCCAGCAGGGGCGGCTGTTCCTCGCGCAGCCGCCGCTGTATCGCATCACCGTCGGAAAGCAAAGCTGGTATGCCGGCGACGACCGGGACCGCGACGAGATCCTCGCCTCGCTTCCGGCCAATCGCACGCCAGACATTCAGCGGTTCAAAGGCCTCGGCGAGATGAATGCCATACAACTCCAGGAGACCACGCTCGACCCTAAAACCCGCACGCTGCTCCGCGTGGACATCGACAGCGTGCTCGCCGCCGACGAAACCTTCAGCCAACTCCTCGGCAAAGACCCCGCCGAGCGCTACCGCGTGATCATGGAACAGGCGAGCGAAATCGACGATCTCGACGTGTGACGTTGGAATCCAGCTTTCAGGCTGACTCGGACCGGCGGAAGCCCGAACCCCAGCAGTTCCCTCGTTCCCAAGCTCCGGCTTGGGAACGCACTTTCGAGAAACTCCGTTTCTCGTCGCCGCACTTTTCGTCCCCGCGCAATGTCTCGCGACTGCGTGACCGCGTGACCGTTCGCGAAGCAAAGCTTTCGGGGAGGTGCGTTCCCGATCCGGAGCCAAGTAGGGTGGGCTTCGCCCACCTCGCAAGATCTGGGCGTCGCTCTCTGTTGTGGTGGGCACAGCCCACCCTACGCGGCTCTTACACCAGCACGCCGGCGATGCAGGCGGTCATGCAGCAGGCGAGGGTGCCGCCCAGCATGGCGCGGATGCCGAGCCGCGCGAGGTCGGCTCGGCGTTCCGGAGCGATGCCGCCGATGCCGCCGATCTGGATGCCGATCGAGCCGAAGTTCGCAAAACCGGCGAGCGCGTAGGTCATGATGATCTGCGTTCGCTCGGAGAATTGGACGGGTGAATCCGGCTGCATCCATTCACCGAACTTCAGATAGGCGACGAACTCGGTCGCCATCATCTTGAGGCCGAGCAGCTCCCCTGCCGCGAAACAGTCCTTGCTCTCAATTCCCATCACAAACGCCAACGGTGCGAACGCGTATCCCAGCAGCTTGGCGATCGTCCATTGCTGCCCGAACCACGACCCGCACCAACCGACGGCGGCGTCCCCGATCGCGATGAGCGCCAGAAACGCGATCAGCATAGCGGCGACGTTCAGGGCCAGTTTCATCCCGTCCGTCGCTCCGACGGCGGCCGCTTCGACGATGTTGCTCGTCGTTTTCTGGACGTCGACCTCGACTTTGCCAAGCGTGCGGGAGTGTTCGACTTCCGGCTGCATGACCTTGGCGATCAGCAGAGCCGCCGGGGCGGAGATGACCGACGCGGTCATCAGATGGCCCGCGTCGATGCCCATCCCCACGTAGGCGGCGAGCACGCCGCCGGCAATCGTCGCGAAGCCGCCCACCATGACCGCCATCAGTTCCGACTGCGTCATGCTGCCGACATAGGGCCTGACGACGAGCGGTGCCTCTGTCTGTCCGACGAAGATATTGGCAGCCGCCGACAGGCTCTCCGCCCCGCTCGTGCCCAAGACCTTCTGCATGGTCCACGCGAACAACGAGACCACTCGCTGCACGATCCCCAAGTGATACAGGATCGCCATCAGCGAGCTGAAGAACACAATCGTCGGCAACACCTTGAAGGCAAAGAAATGTTCCGCAAAGTTCGCTCCAAAGACGAACTCCGCGCCGACGTCGACAAAACCGAGCAGCCGGGTGAAGAAGTCGCCCATCGCCGTGAAGATGATCTTGCCGATGCGCGTTTTGAGGATGAACAGCGCGAACGCCATTTGCAGCAGCAGCCCGCCGACGACAATCCGCAGGCTGATCTTCCGCTTGTGGCTGCTCATCAGCCAGGCAAGCAACACCATCACAAACAGGCCGCAAAAACTGATGAGCCGGGGGACGAGTTGGCCCGACAGGGTGACCTGTTCCATGAGGGGAGCTTTCGCGTTGCGTCTGCTGTGGAGGGAAACTCGTCTTGCCTGTCGACGACGATGCCGGGGCGATTGGGCGAGCCCGCGTTCCCCCAAGATGTGGTGATCCGCTCGGTCCCAATCTTCGTTGCAAACGTTACACTGGCGTCCCGTGAGAATTCAACGAATGAGGCATCGATGGTCCGCATTGTCTCCCTGTCCGTCCTGCTGACGCTGATCATCATTCTGGGCCTGGCGTTCTTTCAGGTACTCGCGCCGTTTCTGTTGCCGCTGTTTCTGGCGGGGGTGTTCGCGATCCTCTGCCAGCCGCTGTACCGGTATTTCCTGGACCGCACCAAACAGCGTGTTCGCATCGCTTCCGCGCTGACCACCGGCACGATTGTCGCCATCATCCTGATTCCGATTGCCGCGGTGACGATTCTTTCGTCGTTGCAACTGTACGTGGTCGCCACGAGGTTGTCGGACCAGAACTGGACCCGGACCTACCGCGAGAAAACGGAGCCTCTGCTGCAATCGATCGCAGACTTCATGAACGACCGCATGAGCGAGCCCCATGCGGAGGGCCCCGTGCAGGACGGTCCCGTGCAGGACGATGACGCCAGCGACACCCGCGACGGAAAAGCAGATCAGGCGAGCGAGCCGGCCGACGGGACGGCCAAGAAGCCGGCATCCCTTCCAGCCGATGCGACGCCGGAAGCGATTGCGAGCGACGTGCAACCTCCGGAGACGCGGCCGCCGCCCGCACTGGAATCCAAAGACGGGACCGCTTCGGCCGGCACCGATGCCCGCATCGGCACCTCTGCAGAAATGATGGCCGAGCCGAGCCGGATCGAGGAGTTCACGCCGGCGAACATTCGCGCCCAGCTTGGGGATCGCGTGCGGTCATCGCTGTTGGAAATCGGAAGGAAATCACTCGGCACCGCCGGGCGGACGATCACCGGCACCTTCGACGTACTGTCGGGGGCGGTGGTCGCGGTCGTGTCGGCAGTTATCGGGTTTCTGGTGTTTGTGATCGCACTGTACTACTTCCTCGCCGATGGCGCGGCGCTGCTGACGGCGACGGAAAAACTGATCCCGGTGCACGTCGAGTACCAACGGCAAATCCTCGACCAGTTTGCGAAGGTGGTCCGTTCCGTCGTGATGGCGACGTTTTTCGCGGGGCTCGTCCAAGGGTTTGCGACCGTCATCGCGCTGTGGGTGTTCGGCTTCGATCACCTGTTCGTGCTGCTGATCCTGGCGATTCTCAGTTCACTGATCCCGATGATGGGCACCTGGCTGGTGTGGGGGCCGTGCGCCTTGTGGCTGATGTGGAACGGCCATTGGATTCAGGCGTCGCTGCTGAGCACGTACGGGATCGCGGTGGTCGGCATGCTGGACAACGCCGTGCGGACCTACATCCTCAACACGGATGCGAAACTGCATCCGCTGCTCGCGTTAATCAGCGTGCTGGGGGGCTTGCAAGCGATGGGTCTGTGGGGCATGTTCATCGGCCCGATCATCGCCTCCTGCCTGCACGCACTGGTCAAGATTTTCAATCACGAACTGGCCGTGCTCTCGAAAGAGAAGTTCGCCGTGATCGAAGAACCGTCCCACGACAAGCCGCCGTCCCTGGAGAATCCATCATCCTCCGCAACCGGCGTCTCCTCCGAACCCGCTCAAAACGCCGACGTCCCGTCGGTGTCGACGAAAAGCGAGCCTGAGCCGCCATCGACGCAGCAACCCCGAGAACCTCCGCGGACGTCCTGAAAGGGCCGTTGTTTTCGAGCTCGTAAGTAAGCGTTCACAGGCTGGGTTCAGGAGTCGTAGTCGATGATGACGACACCGCGCCGGGTGATGATGTCAATCTCGTAACGTCCGAAGTCGAACTCAGCTCTGGTGCCGCGGCGATTGTGCCAGAACGAAAGGCAGGGACATGGCGGCATGCAGACTTCCACATAGACGACGCCGCAATGGTCGCGAGGGTCGGGCACGGGGATGATCGTGGGCACGCCCAACGGGTGGGCGCGGTGCGGGTCTCTGATCCTCACATTCTGATAAAGCACCACCGGTTCGAGTTCCCCGGGGGGCGGACCTTGCGGGAAGGACCGCTCCGGCAAGTATGCCGGCGCCCCTTCGGGCGGACGGGTCCCCGGTGCGTGCAACGGTTGGCCGGACGGCGGTTGGGCCGTCGGAAATCCTGCTCCTGGCGAGATGGCCGTCTCCGGTGACACGGTCTCTGCCGAACTCGGCGTGACCCGCAGCTGGATAGCAGGCTGTTCGGCGGCACGTTGGCGGATGACCGTGTCGGGGACCGGTGTGGGAGCCGCGCCTTGCGGCGGGGCGAGCAGAAGAGGCTGCTCCAGTTCGCGCACATCGCTGGAATCATCAGCGAAAACTCCGATGGCCGGTGTGATCAACAGCACCAGCGAGGCGGCAGTCAGAGAGCGGTTCATGGCAAGTCCTTTTCGAAATGTTGTCTGCACCGGGAGATGCCGGGCCGGCCGTGGCGGCGGATCGCCCGGCGGCCGGTGTTCCGATCCTCATGCTTCCGCACCTGAGGCCTCTCCTTTGGTCCCTGCCCGTTGCCCGGGTTTTCTGGTGGTCGAGACCATCTCAATCATAGCGTCTCATTCGAGGATCGTCGCCCCTGCCGGGTGCCATGCCAGGGCCATTCAAAGTTTCACTTGGGAGAAGACCGGCCGGGACAAGCTCAATGGTAACCCGAAGCGTCAGCGAGGAAGCGAACGTGAGTGAGCGATTCGTCCCTCGCTGACGCTTCGGGTTACGAGGTTCCCCAGCTTCAATCTTTGAACGGCCCTGGGTGCCATACTCACATCGCGAAGCAGGGTGAGCACGTGACGGGCGGCGTGAGAACATGCCCCCCCTCGCTCCCGCATGCTTGCCCTGCTACGCGATGCAAGCATGGCACCCGATCATTCTCCCCGAAGCATGCCACCCCGCCCGAAGTCAGGAGCGTGAGCGCCGGCCTGTTCACTGGGGCGGTGGTCTCCGGCAGCCGAGCGTCAAGACCACAGCGCGAGCGGCTGTGCAGTCCCGGCGTTTGGTGGCGAAGCGGATCGCGTTCGGTTAGTATCAGCTTCCGATTCGACGTTCGCCGGCTTCTCTCGGTCGGCAGAAGTCTTGTTGTCGTCGTCGGTTGCGTTTCCGGCGATGTCGCCCGTTTTCCGGATTCTCAGAGCAGGCAGCACGCATGGCCAGGTCGATTGACAGCGTTCGTAACGTCGCGTTGGTGGGACACGGAGCCGTTGGCAAGACCACGCTCGCCGACCTGATCCTGCACAAGATGGGGATCAACAGCCGCGCCGGGTCGGTCGATGATGGCAGCAGTCTGCTCGACACGGACGACGACGAAAAGGAACGCAAGCACTCGATCACCTCATCGGTCGTGCATTTCGACCACCACGGCAAGCACGTCAATCTGATCGATGCGCCCGGCATGCCGGACTTCGTCGGACAGGTCATCGGCTCGCTGCGGGCAGTGGAGACGGCGGTCGTCACCATCAGCGCAGCCGCCGGAATCGAGGTCAACACCCGCAAGACGTTCCAGTATGCGGGCGACGCCGGTTTGGCCCGCATGATCGTCATCAACAAGTGCGATGCCGACAACGTCCGTTTCACCGAACTGCTCGACGACATTCGTGAACTGTTTGGTCCGGCTTGCGCGCTGGCCAACGTACCGGTCGGTTTGGGAGCCGATTTCAGCGGCATTATTAGCACAGTCAATGTGCCCGGCAGCGTGCCGGACGGTTGCGCCGTCGATCCCGGTGAGGCGAACCAGCAGGTCGTCGATGCGGCGGTCGAAGCCGACGAAGAGTTGATGGAGCGCTACCTGGAAGAAGGGGAAATGTCGCCGGACGAATTGGCGGCCGCGATCCAGAAGGCGGTCGCTGCGGGAACCCTGATCCCCATCTTCTGCACCAGCGCCCGCGATGACGTAGGCGTGCAGGAGTTTCTCGACGGGCTTGTCGAATACGCTCCCGCCCCTCCTACGATCGTCCGGACCGCGCTCAACGACGGCGAGGAGATCACGCTCGAGCAGAAGGCGGACGGGCCGCTCGTTGCCCAGGTCTTCAAGACGCGGATCGATCCGTTCGTGGCCAAGATGAGCTTTCTGCGGATCTATTCGGGCACTCTCAAGAAGGACACGGCCTGCCACAGCGAGCGGACTGGCAAGGCGGTCAAGATCAGCCAATTGCTCGAGGTCCAGGGGTCCCAGACGGAGCAGCTTTCCGACGCTGGTGCCGGCGAAATCGCCGTCGTCGTAAAAATGGACGAGCTGCACACCGGCGATACGCTCACGCAGGGTGCCGAGGGCGTGGTCATGCCGCCAATCCCCTTCCCGACCCCCATGATCGGACTCGCCGTCGAACCGGCTTCGCAAGCCGACCAGGCGAAGATCTCCGGATCCCTCCACAAGATCGAGGAGGAGGACCCCACGTTTGTTGTCCGCCGCGAAAAACAGACCAAAGAAATGGTCATGAACGGGATGAGCGAGTTGCACCTGCAGCTCGTCCAGAAGCGGCTGTCCCACCGCGAAAAAGTCGAGATCATCACCCATCAGCCGAAAGTTCCGTACCGCGAGACGGTCAACGGGTCGGCGGAGGGCCATTACCGGCACAAGAAACAATCCGGTGGCTCCGGACAATTCGCCGAGGTGCATTTCCGCGTCTCGCATTGCCCGCAGGACATCAACCCCGAGGAATACTTCACCAAGGCCAACTTCGAGAGCCTCCGCGATTTCCACTACGACCCGGAACTCAACTCGTGCTTCTGCGACCGTGTTTCCGGCGGCTCGATCCCCAATCAATTCATCCCCGCCGTGGAAAAAGGTGTCAAGGAGCGGATGGAGAAGGGGATCATCGCCGGCTACCAGGTGCAGGACATCGTCGTTGAGCTGTTCTTCGGGAAAGATCACCCGGTCGATTCCAACGAAACAGCGTTTAAGACAGCCGCCAGCATGTGCCTGCGGAACGTCGCCCAAGATGCGAAGCCGGCACTGCTGGAACCGATCGTCGATATGGAAATCACCGTCCCCAGCGACAAGATTGGCGACATCACCAGCGACCTCAACACCCGCCGCGGTCGCATGGAAGGCATGGACGAAGCCCCCGGCGGCTTCACTGTTGTCCGCGCGAAGGCTCCGCTCGCTGAAGTGATGACCTACGCCCGTAACCTGTCGAGCATGACCGGCGGGCAGGGGTCGTTCAGTCTCCACTTCAGCCATTACGAAGTGGTCCCTCCCAACGAACAGGCCAAGATCGTCGCCGCCGCCAAGAAGGCCGACGAAGAGGACTGAGAAGCTTGCCTCTCCGGCAAGGTACGCAAGCAATCATCGCTTGCGGCTTAGCAGGTGCGGTACGGTTTCAGGCGTTCGACTTGTCCCGACACTCCGCAACTGCTCGCCCAAGTCGCTCGGAACGAGCCATGCTCTCCAACTTGGGGAAACGCCGGTCTTCGGATGCCACTTGATCCGGACTGATATCGGCTGATGGCCCCCAAGGGTCCGCGCAGTCGGGGTTCTCAAACGCGGTGTTCTCTAACAGGGCGCCGTTGCCGATTGTCGTGGATCGCGGATTGTTGCAATTCTGCGTCGTCCGAGAACGCAGACTCTGGCGCGAATCTTCCCGGCGATGCAGAAGCGCGACAGGAACCTGCGGCCCCCCGCCTGGGGATGACCGATCAACGAGACATTACTTGGCGGCAGGGGGAATGGCACCGATGTGCCTGGGGGACCGCGGTATTCGTGCTGATGCCTCCCGCAGTTCCGGGTTGTCCGGCCGCAGGTACGTGGACCGCTGTTCGGGATCGATGCTCTGGAAGGTGATCCCCGCTCCCCGTCGTCCGTCCTGCTCGAATAAATCGACCTCGCCGGGGTGAGGCGTGGCCGGGACCGGACGCTGGGTCCAATTGAACGACGCAAAAAAGTTGGCCGGCAGGGACGTGCCGGACGACGGGTGTCCGTCGACCAGACATTCCGGCCCGCGGGCTTCGGTAAACAGGTTCCTGTCAACGTTGAACGATCCGTCGGACGGAGTCGGCGGCCGTTGCAGGTGAATCCCATGATTGAACGCCCGGAACGTGTCGTTCGTGACAGTAACAGCGTCCCAAAGTTCCGGGGAATCGTCGAACTGGATGCCTGTCGCGCAGGCATCGAAAACGCATTCGGCGATCTCGATGCCGGAGACACCGCCGGCGATGCGAATTCCCGTGTCGAACCCGCGGAGAATGCGGCAACGGCGGACCAGGATGTTCTTTGTGGGCGTCGGCCCTGCCTCGAACTGCATCGCCACGGCCGCAGCGAGAGGTTTGCTGATCGTGATGTCCTGCAACATCAGCCGGCTTCCGCCGGATAAACCGGTGGCGCCCACGCCGCGGACAGCCGCCTCGCCGGATCCTTCAATCACCAGGTTCACCAACGCCGTGTGCACCAGGTATCCTTCGAGACGGACCAACGTCGGTTGCCCGGAGCCTCGCAAGGTGAAGCCTTCCAGATGGAACCGTTCGACAGTTCGCAAGTCGACAATTGGTTCGGCCCCCGTTGGCTGAAGCACTGCCGGTTCCGCGTCTTCGCAAACCAAACGCACCCCTTGCGGAAAGGACCGCGACTGCGAGTTGTCGATCGCAATCCGTTCTTCGTAGGTCTGCCCGCCAGCGACATGAATGGTCAGGACATCGCTGGGACTGAGGGGATGAAACGTCTCCCGGGCATACGCCAGTGCGTCGCCGATTTTGGCAAAGTGCCCGTCCGGTCCGACCGTCACTGGAGCACCCGGTTCAATGTCGGGGAGCGAGTTGACGGACGGGGTGTCGGACTCGCCCGGAGGAACATTGCTCAGATCAGTCGCGATTCCGTCACTTTGGCCCCGATCACCCACGGCGACATACGCAGCCATCGTCGCGATGACCAGCAGGGCTCCCGCAGCAATTGCCCGCCGTGCTTTTCCGGGAACCTGGTCCATCGGGATCGCTTGACGGAACCGATGAATGATTTCCGGAATCGCTTCACGGGCCCGCGTTGCCATGCCCGGTTTGCCGGATTCGCCTCTGCCGGCACCGGTTGTTCCCGAATCGGAGCCGCTTGTTCCGGAACCACTTGTCCTCCTGTCGTCACTGGCCCCGGCACTGCTCGCCTTCGCATCGGACAGGACGGCTGATGAGGGCCTGGGCACAGCAGGGTCGGATTGGTCAGGCGAGATCACCGACCGGTCCGCGTTGTCGGGCGGCTCCCGCAGGCGGAGTTCGTCGCCGGAAACGATGGTTTCCGACGCGGAGAATGGCGGAGCTTCGGTCTCAGTCTCAATCGTCGTCTCCAGACTCTGCAGGAACGACGTCAGGTCATCGTCTGAGCCCGGTCCTTCGAGTCCCCGTTCCAGTTCAAGCGAGATGTGATCCGGTTCGAGAGGCCTCGCCGGCCCCCGTGCTGCGGTTTCCTGCCGTTGTTGCCCGCGGCGTGTCTCCGACGGCTGTGTCCTGTCCTGCACCGGCGGTGCCGAAGCGGTTTCGTCGCGTTGTCGCGCCGACGGCGGTTCGACCGGCCGTTGCTGCGACCGATGCCGCGTCTTCTTTCTTCGGGACCGCTTCCGAAGCTTGGCCGCAGACGCCGGGGCTTCTTCGGTCTGATGATCGAGCCATGCGGTGAGTGCGTCGCACAGGTCGCGGGCCGTCCCGAAGCGGGCATCGGGTTGCTTGGCCATCATCCGTCCGAGCAGCGTGACCAGCGTCTCCGGCACTTCCGGGCGCGACGCAACAACCGGAGCGGGCTCTTTGTTTTGATGGGCCAGAAGCCGCTGCGTCAGCGTCCCGACAGGAAACGGAGGATGTCCGGAAAGCAGGAAATACAGCGTACAGCCGAGACTGTAGATGTCCGACCGGTGGTCCACTCCATGACTGTCGACCGCTTGTTCGGGTGACAGATAGTCCGCCGTTCCCAGCACGGTCTGCTGGTGCTCAATCGTCAGCGATGATTGCTCGGCCGCGTTCTCAAAAATGCGGGCCAGACCCAGATCCAGCAGCTTGATGGTCCCCGACTCGTCGAGTAGCAGATTGCTTGGCTTGACGTCCCTGTGCACGACGCCGACGGAATGCGCGTGCGCCAATCCGCTCGCCGCCTGACGCACATAGCCCACCGCCTCGGTGATCGGCAGCGGGCCGTCTTCGTCGGCCACTTGCTGCAAACTGCGGCCGTTAACATATTCCATGACCAGATAGTGGATTTCGTTGGCGCCTTCGGTGACCTGGTCGAAGTCGTAGGCCCTGACGATGTTCGGGTCGTCCAACGAAGCGACGGCTTGCGCTTCCCGGTAAAAGCGGCTCAACGAGGCGGCATTCTTCACCTGTTTGAACGGCAGGATCTTGATCGCGCAACGCCTGCGCATCACCAGATGTTCGGCCAGATAGACCGAACTCATCCCGCCGCGGCCCAACAGCGACAGCAGCTTGTATTTCCCCAGCAGAAAGCCCTTGTGTTTCCCTTGCAGGAGCTTCTTGGCCTGCCACAGCGTCAGCTCGTCCTGTCGGACGAGGTATTCCGTGAACGCCACGCAACTCCGTGACTCCGGCCCGGGATGCTGCTTCGAAAACTTGGCACGCATGCTCTTCAAGCGATCCCCAGGGATGAGACCGCTCTCCACGACCAGCGAACAGAACGCGGATTGTGACAACCTGGCCGGCATGTCCGATAAACGCTTCCGTCGTCAGTTCGAGGCTCGGACGGGAAAACTCAGCATGCAATTGCAATGGAGAAACCTATCAAGGATAGCACTGTCACGGAGAATCTGCCAGTCGGAACAGTGCCTTGCCCCAACGCACCGAACGGACCGGATCGGGGTTTCCCCGTGCTGAAACAATGGATAAAACTCCGTCCATCGAGATCTCGATGGACCGTCAACTGGGAGAGAGATGAGAGCCGACCTGAGACCAACTGATTCCGCCGACCAGCGCCCTTTGAAGGTCCTGGCTCTGGGGGACTGCAACACTGCCGGAGCCGGCGGCGGACCGACGATCGTCGACCAGACCGTACAGCGGCTGCAGACCGCCGGAATCGCATGCGAAGCGGACAACTGGGGGCACACGATGACCACCACGCGCGAAGGGCTCGCACGCACCCGCAGAGACCGTCCGTTCGCCGACATCGTCCTTCTGAACTACGGGCTGGTCGATTCCTGGGTGACGACCGTGCCCCTGTTCTATGTTCCCTATTTCCCGGAAACCCGGTTGAGGCGTGTCGCCCGCAAGCTGCTAAAGTTCACCAAGCGGCGTCTGCGGTCGCCTTGGGTCCGGCGCTGGATTTCCCGTGGGGAGGTCGTCTCTCTCTTCGAGTTTGATCGCAATCTCAGGGAAATCATCGCCGCTTTGCGTCACGTCAACCCGTCGGTGGAGGTCGTGCTGTGGGCGACATCCGCAGTCCAGGCAGACCCCGGTCGGAACGCCAACATTGATCGGTACAATGCCAGGATGGAGTCGATCGCGGCGGCTGTTGGATGCACCTTTATCAACACATCGACTGTGCTTGCGTCGCTGCCGGCTGCCCGGAGTTACGTTGATGCGGTCCATTTGAGCGGCGAAAGTGCTGAGTTTCTGGGGGCCGCCGTTGCCGACAACCTGGTGTCGCGGCTCCCGCCACGGGCACACCGCAATTCCGACCGCACAGCCGCCTGAAATGGCACGGCTCGCGGTCCCCTGTCCTCGTCGCTCTGCGGTCGGACAACCGGTCGACGGCAACGCAACGGAGAGCCGCACCGACCGGGGGGGAGGGCGACCAGAAACGCGGCGGTTGTCTGTCGTTTAGCCGCGCCTGCGAGGAAGCGGGCGGCTCTGGCTGGCGAATCTCAACGATGACGCCTCTGTGGTGGCCGGCCGGGTTTTCTCGGCGTCGGTCATCAAGTCAGCGAGCTTCTCCGGCGCGCGAGCGCCTGTGCTAATGCCTTGTTCCACAGCGGTGGCGTGCGTGCAGAATGACGTGAGATCGTGTACCGTGAGATCTCGGGTGCAGGTCGCCGCTGAACCGGCCTGATTGTCGTTGGACGGCCCGGTCACGGTCGCACCGAGCGGATCGTTGCTGGATCGAACCTCGTGGGAGAATGCCATGCTGTTTCTTCGGCCCGGCAACTTTTTGGCGATCATCGCTGGACTGTTCCTGGCGTGTGTTTGTGCTCCCCCCCCACCGGCAATGGCGGTCGAAGAATCGGAGCAGCCGTCCGATGTTTTTCGGGTCGGTTACGCCGAACAGGACATCACACCACCGGCCGGACTGCCGATGTGGGGATACGGAGCCCGCCACGCGCTGACGGCAACCGGCGCGATCACTCCGCTCGTTGCCCGGGTGGTGGTGATTCACGCGGGAAGTGACAAAGTGGCCATCATGGGTCTCGACCTGGGCCGCGGACCGACCGCAGCGATGATGGAGCAAATCCGGTCAGCAATCCGCGAGCAGGCGGACATCGGACATGTGCTGATTTCCGGCAGTCACACGCATCACGGCCCGGTGATCGAGCTAACGGACCGGGAGGGCTTCGGCAAGGGGACCTTCGACAAGGCGGTCGATTACAATCAGAAACTGCCCGGATTGCTGGTCGACGCGATCCTCGCCGCCGACCGGGCCGCCCAGCCGGCCCGCATGGGGGTGTCCGGCCGCTCGGACCTCGAACTCAATCGAAACCGGCACACCAAGCGATCACCGCCGGCGCGCGATCCAATGTTGGCCGTCATGCGGTTTGACGACCAACAGGGGGAGCCGATCGCCGTGGTGACGAATTTTGCAGCGCATCCGGTGATGACCGATCCGAAGATCCTCCAGTATTCCGCCGACTATCCGGGGTTTCTGGCCAACAAAGTCAAAGCAGACCTCGGCTGCGGCTGCGTGTTCATGCAGGGAGCCTCCGGCGATATGAGCGTCAACCCGCCGGGTGAGTACCGCGACCCGGAGGCGTTTGGTGACGTCCTGGCAGGATACGTTGCCGAACTGGCCGGGCAAACCGAAACAAAACGTCCGGAGTCGCCTTCAGTTTCCGGTCGCGTTGACCAGTTTCAGTTTCGATCGCGGATCGATTTCAACGATCCGCTCGTGCGACTCCAGTATTCGGCAGCATTTTTTCCCGAACTGATCAGCAATGCTGCCCGCGAGTTTGGTGACGGAATCCCCGCCGAACTGAATACCGTCGTTCTGAACGGAACCGTGGCGCTTGTCGGTGGCTCCGGAGAATTCTTCTGCAATCACGCCAACCGCCTGAAGCAGCGGGCGTACCTGGACCACACGCTGTTTTTCGGATATTGCAACGGGCACAGCCTGTACTTCCCGACCATCGAAGCCGTCTCTGAGGGCGGATACGGTGCCGACGTGCCAGTCTCACCAGTCGAGGTTGGTGCGGGCGAGAGGATGATGAATCGGGCGCTGCTCAACATCTACGTCCTTCAGGGGAAAATCGCGGCGAGTGGGCCTGTGGACTCTGCGGCTTGCGAGTGATGGGGCATTAGCTCAGGGTCGCTGAGGCAGCGGACGAAGCTCACAGGATGCCGCTCCTCGGTCGCATGACTGAAAAAAAGAGCTCCACCAGCGGGCCCCCGTGCGGATGAACGGTGTTGCAGTCCGCTACCGATGTGGGTCTGTCCCCTCCTGCAGGCACAACCCGAATGACTTTGCCGTCACGACCTCGCACAGTGACATGAACGCACGTGCCCTGCTATGCATCGAATGCAGATAGAAAACGTGTGATAATGGGGGCTGTGCATACTTTAGTGGTTATGAGAATTTTGCGGGTAAATCTGATTGACTCGCGTTTAACGATGGGTAATCTAGAGATGTCTTGTGAAACCTGTGGCATTCAGCACGTGAGCGAATGCTGAATGGGTCACGTGTTTGATTTTCTCTGGAGACTCCAATGAAGCGCACCCTTTTGACGACTGCTGCACTGTTGGCGATGGGAATCGCCCCCGCCATGGCCGAGGATGGCCACGTTTCTCACCAGACCCTTTCCGCAGTCGGCCTGAGCGGAATGCAGGTCGTCTCCGACGCCGATGGCATGCAGGTTCGCGGCATGAGCTCGAACGCTTGGTCCGCCGGCGCGAGCACACTCTCCGCGCAACTGTTTGATCCCGCGACTGGTGGCTTCGCCTCAGCGACGACCGCCAATGGCTCCGCAGCGACAGCCGAGAACGCCGGTCTGAACGCCGTCAGCCAAGCCACGCATTCTCACGGTTCCGCCATCAATCCCCCGCTCAGCCTGAACATCGCCACGCTGGGGTCGAACTTCAGCGGCGTGGTGTCCGGACAGATCGGTGGAATCGGACTCTCCAGCGCCTTCTGAACCGCAGCGCTGGTGCAACCAGTGATTGGATTCACTCCCAATGATCCAATCGCTGAGTTCCGGTGTCTCAAGCGAAAGAGCCCCCTGATCCCAATCAGGGGGCTCTTTTCGTTGGGCTGGCGGAGCAGAAAGACTTCCGCACAAAAATCTTCCTGGATGGGGCCCCCGCATCAGAGTCCCCGGCCGTTGCGGATGGGCAGTGACAATCAGCGACGGATCAAATGTTGACTGCGTTCCAAAGTTGCGGCGCGGGGCGGTCGGATTCGGTGGCGCGTGGTCGGGACCCTGCGATCCGGCTCCTGCTCATCTGTGGCGAGCTGCGCATGCGGCATCCTGCCACATCCGCACCCGCGGGCGAACACTTGACCGCCCAGCGGCGCCCCCCCCCACCGAGAGAGTCTTACTCGTTCGGAGCGGCTTGCGAAGGCATGTGCAGGACGACCTGGTTGTGCATCGTGTACAGCCGCCAGTTCTCGCCGTCGTGGACGAAGATCCCGCTCGACTTGTTCTCCGAGAGCGGAAACAGCGGGTTCGTGGGAAACTTCGTCCAATGGATCAGGTCGGGTGACGTTGCCACGCAGGTGCACCACATGCCGGGATGCTGGGGATCGCCGGAACCGTGGTACATCGCATAGTACGTGCCGCGGCACTTGACGACCTGGTTGAGGGCGATCTTGCGGCGGTCGTAGTCGTCCGGTCCGGGAACCAGGACCGGCTCGTCCTGCACGTTGGAGAACGTCTTCAGGTCGCTTGACGTCGCGAGCCAGATGCCGTCGTCGTAGAGTTCGTAGAACAGATACCAGACGCCGTCCTTGATGTAAGCGGTCGGCGTCCCGGGCGGGCCGGACGTGAGCGGCTCACCGGATGTCTGCCGGATGTCAAGTTTGCCGACCCGCGTCCACGTGACACCGTCTTCTGATGTCAGCAGGTGCCCGTAGCCACCGACTCCTTCCGCAAACATCACATACCGCCCGTCGTGCTTGACGACCTGCATGTCCTCGACCCAGTGCTCGTCATAGATCGGGTTGTCCGGATGCCGCGTCCAATGGATGCCGTCCGGCGACGTCGCCAGTCCAAGCATTTTTTTCCCTTCCCGGGTCCCATCGTAGCCGGTGTACCACATCCGCCATTGGTCTCCTTCCCTGAGAATCCACCCCCGCTCGCGAATTGCCGCGTCCCAGTGTCCCTCGCCGGCGGCGGTGAAGACCGGATTGCCTTCGACGGCAACAAACTTCTGAAAATCCGGTCGCCGCGGCTCGCCGGCAAACGCGGTCGCCGCGTGCACTCCGACCGTCAGGACCAAGCCTGCCAACCATAAAGGTCTGTCGAACTTCCCATGTCGAGTCGGCAATCGGTCGCTCATGTCGGGTTCTGTTTTCCGGGGAAAGAGGGATGGAACATTGATCCGAGGCAGAAAACTCCCTGCCGTCCCGATACTACCGGGCGACCGCGAAGGTTGGCTAGCGAACCGCAGGGCGAACGTGCTTTTCACGATGGGGGATTGTCGGCGGTTCGCCGTCGGCGTTGCCTCCGGGCTAACAGAAATCATGGATGGGACTTTATCCTGAGCCAACGGCGACGACCGACGCTCGGTGCCACGTCCCGGTTTCAACAAAACGTTTGCCTTGATAAGGGCTCAGCGTGAAAACTGCGCCGCGACCAACTGGAAGATGACTTCGTAGGCGTTCCCCCAGGACTCTTCGCGGAAGAAGCGGGTCGGTTGGTTCGGATTGCCGATGAAGGGCCGCAGCACCCAGCCCATTTGGATGCCGACGAATGCATACAGTACCAGCCAGGTCCGCAGCATCCAGCGGTGCCGCCGGTTTCGTGCGATCAGCCGCCGGTAGAAGACGAACAACATTGCCTGTCCCGCGACGCTCGCCGTGCCGAACATCAGCCCATTGAACAGAACGGCAAGGGTGTAATCCGCACTCGATGCATACCAGAAGAGCGTGTAGGGAGAGAGGGACGCCAGAATGATGGCGACTCCCGCCTGCGTGGCGATCAGGGCTCTGACCACACGCGGGAAATCTTCGCTGAGTCCGAACAGCGCGTTGAGCACGTAGAAACTCGGCAGACTCAGGCTGAACGTCACCCCCAGCAGCAGCGGGACCTTGATGGCGGAGTAGGCGACTTGCCAGAACCGTTCCCCAAGCACGCCGCCAAAGCTGCCCATCGCCGCTCCGTAAACGCAACCAAACGCCAACAGCACACCCACCAGGAAAGCAAACGGCTGCCGCGCCTCTCCGTCGCGACCGGTCCACGACGACTGTCGCAGGAAGGCATCGGTGGAGTGAAAAACACCAGGCATCGGAGAACCGCCACGCTCGAATTCTGCATCACGCCGGTTGTCGTGGTTGTCACATTCCGGCTCTGTCGAGAGGAACGCGGGACAACACCTTTACGAGCCGGTGATCAGATTTCCAATGGTTTCCCAAACCGCTGTGAAGAAGTTGCTCTCCCGCGGCCGGAACCAGGTGAAGTCCTGGTTTGGATTGCCGATGAACGGTCGCAGCACCCAACCCATCTGCGCCCCCACCAGACCAAAGATGACGACCCAGATGTTGAAGACCAGCTTCACATGTCCGCCCAGCACGATCCCCTCCAACTCATCCAGGGGACCGCCGGGATCCGGCACGTCCGTGTCACTGACCGCCGTCGTTTGCTCGGGGCTTTCTGTCTGCTGCGGCTGGGGAAGAAACCCTTGTCGATCAGGGCGGGCCCGATACTGTTCGTCACTGACCGTCATGCGATGCAGTGTCTGCAGCAGGAATTTCAGCCCCAACAGCCCGGCCAATCCGAACACGGCCACGTTGAGCAGCACCATGAAGGAATAGCTCTCGGTGCTGACGGAGAAGAAGGCCACAATCGGCCCCCACGCTGCCAACATGGTGAGCGTGACCGCAAGGGCCGCTGTCAGCAGCCGGAGAAGGTTGCGAAACTCGAGCCGCGATCCGACGAGCGCATTGAACACATACAGAGACGGAAACGTGATGATCAACGTCAGCAGAAACAACAGCGGCACCTTGACGGCTGAGGCCACCAGCTGCATCCATCGCGGACCGTCCGGATGCAGCAGCGCAAATGTGCCGATGCAGAGACCGGCGATCATGCCCAGCGCGATCAACAGCGGTGTCAGCCGGCGGATGGAGACATCGATCCGTCCCTCCTGCAGGGCAGACATCCGTGTTTTCTCACCCCGAAGAATCCGATCGAGTTCGACGAGCAGAGATTTCAACATGGGCATCATCCGACGGATTGGCGGACCAATCCGTGCGAGTCCAAGTGCGCACCAACGCACGGCTTCAGAAAACGAAACAGGCAGTCTGTGCTACGTGTACGACGTTACGAATGATGGAACAAATATGGGCAGCGGGCCAAACACCCCGGGATTGGTCAATCCGCCGTCGGTCGCGGGGGATTGGCCCAGTAGCCGTCGGGGTCGACGCCGCTGACGAGGACCCCTTTGGCGTTCCAGCCGAGATGGGCCCGCACGTCCGTTGCGGCGTAGCGGAGCGTGAGTCCGCAGCGGCGGCGGTCCGAATCGTTCGCCTCCGAACCGTGCAGCAGCAGGTCGGAGTGCAGCGACATCTCGCCCGCCCGCAGCACGTCGTCGACGGACTCGCCGTACTGTTCGGGGTTGTCGATCGTCTGGTTCAGCACGTTGTGTTCGCCCGATTCGCTCGGGCGGAAAGTGAGATGCCCGAAGTGATGCGAACCGCCGATGAACCGCATGCAGCCGTTTTCGCGGTCGGCGTCGTCGATGGCGAGCCACACGGTCACTGCCTTCGTCGGCGTGAGCGGCCAGTAGCTTGCATCCTGATGCCACGCCACTGCCTTGCCGTCGTGGGGCATCTTGCAGAAGAAATGCGACCCCCAGCCGACCACGTTTTCGCCCAACAGGTCCTGGACGCAGGCCACGATCCGCGGGTCGGTCAGCAGGTCGTACACGCGGCCATGTTTAAGATGAGCCGAGCTGATCGAATAGCTGTCACCCCCGGCGGCAAGCGTCTGTTTCAGCAGTTTGTCGAAGTACGCGCGAATTCCGCCGATCTCCGGCTCCGAAAAGGCACGAATCGGCTGGACATATCCCTCTCGGTTGAACGCGTCGACCTGCTCGCGGCTCAGCGCTTGCGGGTTTTCCGTCGTGCTGGGATAGAACGTGAGATCGCGTTCGATTCGCTCCAGATCCTCGCCATCCGGAACGATCTTGAATTCGGTTTGCATGATTCATCCTGCTTGGCATGGCCTGTTGTCGCGATGATCACCGCCGGCTGCTCGGGCACCATGCGGCGGGACGCGGATCATCATCCCATCATTGCTGGCATTGTTCGAAACAGGAGAGGCTGATGGCGGTTCGGCGGATTGATTGTACCGGGATGAGCTGCCCGATGCCCATCGCCGAGACAGCCAAGGCAGGGCCATTCAAAGTTTCACTTGGGAGAAGACCGACCGGGACAAGCTCAATGGCAACCCGAAGCGTCAGCGAGGAAGCGAACGTGAGTGAGCGATTCGTCCCTCGCTGACGCTTCGGGTGACGAGGTTCCCCAGCTTCAATCTTTGAATGGCCCTGACCGCCGTCATCGCCTTGAGGACGGGTCCGCGTTGACGGTGTGCTGGAAGGTGTCGGCGGCCATGCGGAACAGTCGGTCGGAGGGCGGAGGAGAGCGAAGAGCGTCGAGCGCCCGTCGCAGAATGTCGGAGGCAGCCGGCGCGGCCACTTTGCCGCCGAAGGGGGCGTCTTTCGATGTCGGTTCGTCAACCGTGACCAGTACGAGCAATCGCGGAGCGTCTGCCGGCGCGCCGCAAAGGCAGGAGGTGACATAGCGATCCGTCGAATAGGCTCCTGTCGCGGGATCATACTTTTGGGCGGTGCCGGTTTTGGCGAAGACCGTCAGGCCGTCAATCGCCGCCTTCCGGGCGGTGCCGCGGCGAACGACTTCGACCATCGGGCCGGTCACCATCCAGCGAGCCGTTGACGGGTCGAGAATCTTTGTCGCCAGCACGCCCGTCGGTTCGCGGTTGCTTGCTTTTCCCCTGTCGCGCAACACGAGGTGCGGCGTGATGAGCAGCCCCCCGTTGGCGAGGGCCGCGTGTGCGGCAATCATCTGCAACGGCGTCGCAGCGATCTCCTGGCCCATGGGGATCGAACCGGTTGAAAAGTCGTCCCATGCCTCCAGGGGCCGGACGATTCCGGCTGACTCGCCGGGCAGTTCGACTCCGGTCCTGCGACCGAATCCAAAATCCCGCACCGCGGCACGAAGCCGCTCGTTTCCCAACCGCTGGCCGATCTGTGCCATGCCGATGTTGCTCGAAAACGTAATGATCCCCGCAACATCGAGCGTTCCGAACGCCCGGTGGTCGTGGAGCAATCGTCGGCCCATGCGGTAGGTTCCGTTACAGGCGAAAGTCTCGGAGGGAGAGACCAGCCGACGGTCGACCGCCCACGCCATGAGGCATGGTTTGATCGTCGACCCCGGTTCGTAGGCCGATGAGACGGCATGATTGGTCCACGCCTCCGCCCGCCCGGCAGCAGGACGCGCCGGGTCGAAGGTCGGGCGGCAGCCCATCGCCAAAATCTCACCGGTTTGCGGATCCAGCACGACGGCGGAGACCGAACGGGGATTCCAATTGGCGACCAGATGATCAAGCCGGCCTTCGGCGATCCTCTGAATGGTTGCGTCCAGTGTGAGCGTGACGGTGCCTCCATGCCGGGGCGGTTGCGTGACTTCCTGCAACACCTCAATCACATACCCGCGAGCGTCTCTGACGAGCGTCCTTTGGCCATCGGTCCCCTGCAACAAAGTGTTGAGCGTCCGCTCCAATCCGGCTTGGGGGACACCGTCGATGTTCCGCCAGCCGAGGACATGGGCCGCGAGCGATCCCTGTGGATACACCCGGCGAAACTCTTCGCGCAACCCCCAGACAGGCTCCCCAAGTTCGAGCCCGTAAATGCGGTCGACTTCCCACTCGGAAAGATGCCGCTTGACCCACAGAAACTTGCGGTGCTGGTTCCGCGCGATCCGACGGGCCAACCCGGCGGCCTCCAGTCCCAACGGCTCCGCAAGGATCGCGGCAACAACTTCCGGCTCGGCAATTTTGCTGGGATCGACGAACAGGCTTTGGGTTCTGGCCGTGGTCGCAAGCAGCCGCCCGTGCCGGTCGACGATGTCGCCCAGCCGGGCGGGAATGGTCTCGTTCAATGCCTGTTGCGCGACGGCATGCTCGGAAAACGTCCGATGCTGACGCCATTGGACATGCACGAGGCGAAACGCCAGCGCGGCCCACAGCAATAGCATGCCGGACATCAGCAGTCGGAGGCGGCCGGTCATGGAGCTTCGGCAACGCGGAAAGGTTCGGCCTCATCCGACGGTTGCCCCGTGGACAACGCATGCAGACGAATCCGCAAGCGGGCCTGCTCTTCCAATAACTGGTCCATCCGATAGTGCTGCAGGCTGATCGCGCGCTTGAGTGCGAGTTCGCGATTCTCCAGACGGATGCCGATCAGCGAAACCGTCACAATCAGCGCCAGTGCTGCGATGAATCGGAAGACCATAGTCCGTTCGCTCCCTGCAAAGCTTTGATGGGGGAGTTGGAGTTCAAGCTTTAGCTTGCGTTTGCAGCCGAGTCGCCCGTTCAACAACGTGCGCAACCTCTGCGTGAGCCGTATCGATGCCGGAAGACCGCCGGGGAGTTCGTACTGCCGATACCTCAGCGGCACGCGGAATCACTTTTTCGACGAGCAGCCTCAAGGCTGGACTCCAACTTTTGGGAAATGGGGGGCACGTTCGCAACGTGCTCCAGATCGCTCGTAGAAGGAGCCTGTGACACGTTTGCAGAGAGTCCCCGCAGTCCCCGTCGGACACAGATGGCCGACCCGTCGCGAACGCTTCGGGCTTTGAGACAAACGCTCCGGGCTTTGAAACCGACGATCCGTCCGGAAGCGTTATCGGCTCGACGGCGAACCAGAGAAGACGGTAACCCGACCGGCATCCGCCGGCATTCGCAAGATCATGCCGGGTTTGAGGGTTTCCGGACTCTGCAGCCGGTCGTGGTTCAGCGCGAGGATTTCGGTCCAGCGAGATGCACGGGCCAGGTAGCGCTGAGCGATGCGGCTGAGCGTGTCATGCTTGCCGACCCGATAATGCGGGCGCCCGGCCGCATCGGAGAACAATCCGGGCTGTGCGGCTCCTGACGGGGATGCTGAGGTACCTCCTGCGGGAGAAACCAGGGCGTCCCGGTGTCCGGAGCGATGAAACAGGTCCGGGAAATTGGCTTCGAGCACCTCCGGCGGCGGGATGCGGAGACGGACGCCACGTCGCAGTTTGTTCGGATGGGGCACGCGGCCATGATTGTAGCGGGCGAGCGCCGGAACGTATCGGGCGGTCCCATAGGCTTCCTGGGAAATCGACCACAGACTGTCGTTTCGCGCCACTGTGACTTCCCGTTCGCCGACGACCGCCTGTGGCTTTGCCTGCGACGGAAAACCGGTACCGGCTTGTTGCCCGTCCGGCGACGAAGGAAACCCGAGCTCAGGTCCATGTGAGGCGATCGGATCATGATGCGGCACTGGTCTAAGATCCCAGTCGCTGTGAGCTGTCGAAAACGAATGCTCCGAGTGGCCGTGATGTGGGGGAAGTTCCGGCGCTGGCAATGCGTGGGGAGCCTCAGCCGTCTGAGGGTGGCTCCCGTCATCAAACGCCCAGTCCGAATGCGCCGTTTTCTGCCCGTCAGACGGAGGTTCGGCTTCGGCAATGTTTCCAAACGGGTTCGCATCTCCCGTCGGGGCGGGCTCAGCCGGCGGAGAGTTTCCGTGGACGTGCGGGGCGTCATGCCCGAAGGGATCGTCGTGTGCAAACGGATCAGGTTCCATCTGCGACGGCGGTCCCTGTGACGGCCGCAGCGGCATGGCCAGGTCAGCCGACTGCAATGCGTGAGGCTCGTGCTGGTCGGCACCATTTTGTGGCTCGCCGTGTTGGGGGGCGTGGAATGCCTGTTCGTGGGCTTCCCCCGATCCAGCAAAGGGGCCGGCGGGATCCGCAGGGGCATCATGTGCCAACTCGTGCGCGCCTCCAAAATCCCATGTTGCCTCACTGCGAGGCGCCGATTCCGGCGCGCCCGCCCGCGCGGGATCGTGCCGCAACGTTCCTGACGGTTCGTATTCAGCCGACGCCGGTGCCTCGTGGAAGAACGGATCCGCTTCGGCGATGTGTTCAGATGGCGCGTCGGCGATGTGCGGATGAGCCGGCTCCCCGAACGGAGACGGTTCGCTTTGGGCGGGCGGGCCGGCAGCTTCGATTCCGGAGGGCTCGCCCGAATCGGGCTCGGTGGCGAAGAGATCCACATTCGCATATCCGCCGGACGATGGGCCGGATGCCGCCGATGCAAAGGTGTTCTCGGCGCGCGTTGGTGTTGGTTCCGCGTGCGCCAACGTCGGCGCAGAGCGATCGGGAGGGGCGAATATCCCGCCCCGTTGGTCAGAGCCGGCCGCTGCCGTTCCGCCCGCCAGTTGCAACGACGATTCGGATTCCTGCCCGTCGTGCTTCGGATCACCGCTCTTGGGGTCGCCCGGCTTCGGGCCGCTGTCATGGCTCCCGTCTTGCGTTGGCCCATCAGCCATCGATTCGGGACCCGCCTTCTGGATGGACTGGTACTTCTGATAGAGCACGAAGCCGAACATGAGCAGCAGGCTGACCGCCAGAATGATGCCCAAACGCGGCTCGAGCACCTTCTCCTGTTTCTTCGAATTGAAGCCCCAGTCCGCATCCTTGTTCTGGTCGGCGGAAGAGTCGGATTTGGTCGGAGCCGGAGGCCGGCGCTCGGTCGTTGGGGAGGTCTTGCGTGTCATGCTCGTACCGCCACTCGAAGTTTGGCTGATCGGGATCGCGGGTTTTGCCGTCTCTCGACCGACGAAGCGGTCACCGGTTTGGCGTTCACCGGTTGCCAGACGGACTTATCGCGGAAGGCACGCTTGACGATGCGGTCTTCCAGGGAATGAAACGTGATGATGGCCGCCCGCCCGCCGGAGACCACCGCCTGAGGCAAGAGAACGTTGGCCAGTTGGGAGACCTGTTGCAGCTCGTTGTTGACGGCAATTCGCAGTGCTTGAAACACCAGCGTCGCCGGGTGCTTCGCGGCTCCGCGCCGGCGCGGGACCGCCTCGGTGACGAGGTCCGCCAGTTGCCGCGCTGTTTGCACGGGTGTCCGTCGCCGGCTCGTGACGATCGCTTCGGCGATGCGTTCGCTGAATGGTTCTTCGCCATACTCCCGAAAAATGCGACAGAGTTCGTCAGCCGATGCTCCCTGAAGCAACTGAGCCGCCGTTTCGCCCGTGGAGACATCAAAGCGAAGGTCGAGAGGCCCTTCGGCATGAAAGCTGAATCCGCGGCTCTCGTCCGCCAACTGATCCGACGACAAACCAAGATCGGCCAGGACGCGGTCAACGCCGGCGATTTGCTGTTCCGCCAGGATGTCGGGAAGTGCAACATAGCTGGAGTGCACCAGAATCGTGTCTTTTGTGGGGGCACCGAGTTCCTTGCCGGCGAACTGCAGCATCATCGGGTCCCGGTCAATTCCGATCAGGAGCCCGCCCGGTCGAATCTGTTCGAGAATCTGACGACTGTGACCCCCGGCTCCAACGGTCGCATCCACAACACACAAACCCGGCTCCAACGCCAAAAGCTCCCGAAGCTCGTGGGCCAGGACCGGTTGGTGAATGGCGGATTGGTCGCGTCGGGAAGGACGCATGGGATAGGATTCTGCCCGCGAAACGGAGGCCGAAAACAAAGGCGTTTCACGAGCCGTCGCCGGAAAGCAGCTCAGCCTCATCGGATTGGCTTGGGGGATTTCCGGAACGAGTTTCCTCGCTGAGAAGGTCGGCACGGACGACTGTCGGCCATGTAACCCTGCCAGCCAGCAACCACGATGCTCGCTCAGAACGCACGTCGTCTGTCGAAGGTTGCACATCGGGCCCGCATCCAACCGGGGTTTCTAGCGGGAAAGCGGTGCCAGGAAAAGATCAAAAAGCCGTTCGCCTCGCAGCAGACTCCATTCCGCCTAGTGCGAGGCGAACGGCGGCAATCGGCAGGGCAACGCCGATCGCCAACGCAAGCCGGTCATCCTGACCGTCATCTCCGCGAGCCCGGCAGCCAGCGGAAGTCCCGTGTCATCAATTGGTTAGAACTGTTCTTTGAGTGCAAGCAGCCCTCATCCAAACGCTTCATTCGCCATCTTGTCGAACTCATCACCATACTGTTCGAGGAACCGGTTCCAGCGGGCACGCTCCCAGATTTCAACGTGATCGTGGACCCCCAACAGGACCACCTCCTGGTCGACCCCGGCAAAGGCCATCAGTCGTTCCGGCAGCCGGATACGCCCCTGCGCGTCCAACTCGACCTGCTCCGCTTGCGAATAGTACAATCGTTGATAGTTGCGAACGGTGGCGAGATGGGACGACAACTGCTCCAGCTTCTCAGCACGCCGCGAGAATTCGCTCGGAGAATACAGCGTGAGGGCCCGATCCGTCTCCGGTGCCACGAACAGCATGGGCTCCTTCTCGGCCAGCAGTCCGTCGCGCAGCTTTTTGGGGACCGCCAGCCGCTGTTTTTCGTCAAGCGTCCTGTGATAAGTCCCGGTCAGAGACATACTTGTGTCTCAAGAAGATGCTTGGGTCCTGGGTCAATGCGGATTCCACCACCTTTCCCCATTCATCACCACACGGCCCCAAAAATAGCAGCCGCACCCCAGCCGTCAAGAAAGAATCAGACCGCTTTTTCACCCCGGCGGACTCCGATAACCACAGGTTGTGAGCCTGACTGGAATTGGGGCGTCCAGAAATATTTCCGGGTGACTCCGCCGCAGCATCCACCGGGGCGTGCCTGGCGACCAGAGCGGTGTTCGCTTGGGGCTCGCCGCTGACGATGCCAGAAATCAGGGATTCCAATGGTGTCACCAAGAGAACGAGACGGTCGAGTCGCACCCTTTTCGCCCCAGTCGTCGACCGTCGGGCAGCAGTGCGCCAGGGCAAACGTTCTGTAGAAGTTGGGGCGTCTTACCGGCGTCGACCGTCGCCGTTGGTTCCGGCCGAACCCCAATCCGTGATTCCTGTTAACCCGCGTGTCTCGTTGCGCCCATTCTCTTTGGCGATTTTGGTCGCCGGGCGTCGTCGGATTGGTTGGGGTTTTGGTGTCTCGACGGGGCGGTGAGCCGGGAGCGGTGCGGGGGCGGATCAAGTCGTCCGAATGGGCAGGGCAGATTGTGAAGCAGAGGGGCGCTCCGCCGAAAGCGGTGGCGACCGCTGCTGCTGGAGGTTGAGCAGGATCCGCCCGAACAGTTCCTGAAACGGATACGACTCGGAGAGCCAGGTAGTAGGTCAGGCTCCACCGGACGATCCGATGCTGTGATCAAGCGGCCAGACAGCGTTCGTGCGTCTGAGCCATCTCGTCCGGTGGAGCCTGGCTTTGTCTCTTGCGATGACTCCCTTTGGGGGAGGGCTTTGGGGAGAAAGTGGCCGGCGGGGTGCCGGCGTTTACGGGCACCGCGGCGGCTGGGCGGGAGATCGTCCGGCCCTCGGCCATGAAGACCGCAACGTCGCCTGATCCCCGCCCGTCTTTTCGTGCTCAACCCGAACAGTCGCCTGAGCGGTGTTACCGACCACACCAGCTCGCATTGAAAAGGTCGGGTCCCGCATGAGTCAGTCGAACAATTCGGACGTCGGACAGCACCGTGTGTGTGGGAATCGATGTCTCCCCGCACAAACTCGATGTGGCCGTCAGTGGACAGGACGGCGGACGCACCGTCCCGTACACCAAGGCCGGACTGCGGCGGGTGCTTTCACTCGTCAAGCAGTCCGAGGCCGCGCTCGTTTGCCGGGAAGCGACCGGCGGACTCGAACGGGCGCGCGTCGGTTTTCTGCAAGCCCACGGCATCGACGTAGCGGTCGCCAACCCCCGGCCAATCCGGGACTTGACCCGCGCCATGGGGCCCGCGCGCTGGGCCGGCCCGCCAAAACCGATGCTATCGATGCCCACACCATCGCGCCGTTCGGCCAGCTGATGCAGCCGCGGATCACGCCGCCATCGCACCATCGGCGGCGGCTGCGGCCCTGTGAAGACGGCCCTGTTCCTGCCGACGCTCGTCGCCACGCAACACAATCCGGTCATCCGCGCCTTCTACCGGCGGCTGCGGCGCCGCCAGCAAACCGAAGATGCTGGCCCTCATCGCCGCCATCCGCAAGCTGCTGTGCATCCTCAACAGCATGCTCAGAGAACAGACCCCCTGGCGACCGACGAGTGAGGCGTTCTCCTGAGTCCGCCCGGGGACACGCAAGCCGGCTCTGCTGAGGAGCGGGCACCGCCCCACGGGTGGTCCGCCCAGGGAGAACCAGGTCCGGACGGGAGAACCCCCGATCCGGGGCTCCGGCGACCAACCTCCCGGAGCCCTTTCTTCTCTTGTCCGGCCGCCCCCCAAAAAACCTCACCAAAACCCTTGCAATCCAAGACAGCCGCTACCTGGCTCATCATTCGAAACGACCTGATTGGACCCCGACGGCCGCCCGGGGATTGTCAGGCGGAAGTGCCGCTTGCCGGGGATCGGCATGCCATGTTCGTAAATCCGCCCGAGTTGATAGGTTCGTCCCGAGGTCACGAGGCTGGCGGCGCGGATGACCTTCGCGAGAGTGATCCAATTTGTCGCCTCCTGTTGATCGTCGGCCCCAAATTCCGAAGGCCTGGACGTCTCACCGATTGGATGGCCGACAGGTTGCTTGGACTCGCTCATCGCCCACGGCGAAACGGCGGCAATAACGACCCGGGCACAACGCCCAGGATCACCTTCCCCCATCCTTCAACAGGAAACGATTGGCTCATGACGACGGCTCGCATTCGGTTGAAGTTTCAACAGACGGCGTCGCACCGACGTCGGCTGTCGCCGTTGGCTCCGGGCTAACGCCCATCCATGATTCCTGTTCGCCAGCAGGCTATGCGGACGGCGAATCGCCGACAATCCTCCATCGCGACCAAACGTTTGCCCCGGACAGGCCCTTCCCGTGCGGATGCCGCCGCCGATTGGCGGTGGCCTGTTTCTCCGCGCCGTCCGAGCCGCGCCCGTTACCGCAGGCTGACGACCAGTTCGCGGGCGACGCCGCGCATGTCCATTTCGAACTCGATGTTCCGCACCGGCGGACGTGTGTAGAACCAATGGATGCCCACGCGGGCCGCTGCGGGGAGCGTCGGGAGGACGACCTCTGCGAGCGCCCGGTGGACCGGGTGAGCACAATAGACGTCGATCGCCGTCAACAGGCTCTCGTCAACCCCGAGCCCGGCGAGTCGATCGCTCATGATCTGCACCACGCAGTTCGCTTTCTCGATCACCGCCTCTTCGCTTGTTTCACCCAGGCGGACGATCTGGTCCTCTTCCAGTCCTCCGTCTCTCAACTCGCCGCCTCCTGCGACCACGAACGTGGAACGCCGCGCCTCACTTGGTTCGGTATAGGAGAATCCGTAAAGGACCGTGTCGCTCGGCGGACGCTCCACCGGTGAGACGTTGGTGCGGGCGAGGGGATTCATGCCGTCGACGAGCATGTCCCATTCGTCGAGAACCGCATGGTACTGCGTGTTGAATGCCAGGAAGCCGTCCAACGAGTGCGGCTCCGGGCAGCGTAGCTCGACGCCGCACAGGCAGTGACGCGACCGGCCAATCCCTTCCAGATAACGTCTCGCCGAATCGAGTCCCCGGTTCCACGGCAGCGACCGCTCCAGCGCGACGTGCACGATTTCCCAACCGGAGTCAGCGACCACTCCGGACGAGTACGGGTCGATGGCCGGCAGAAAGTGATACGCGCCGTTGGGATTCGCCTTGAGCGGTGTGGCCATCGCGAGCTGTGTTCCTCTTGAGTCAAACAGTGATGTCGCCCCTCAACCGACCGGAGGACTGTCTCGGAACCGATCGGCATCAGGCGATCACATCCAATACCGGGTCGCCACCGTGGGCGATCGGAACCGGGCGGCCCAGACGATCGGGAACCGTCATGTGCGGGTCAATCCCCAGCAGCCGATAGACCGTCGCGACAAAATCGGCGACCGGAACCGGATCCTGCTCCGGATACGCCGCCTGTTTGTCGGTCGTGCCATGCACGTGTCCCGCTTTCACACCGCCGCCGGTCATCAGGCTGAAGCCGCACTGCGGCCAATGGTCGCGACCGGCCCGGCTGTTGACCTTCGGCGAGCGGCCCATCTCCCCCATCACAATCACGAGCGTCGTCTCCAGCAGGCCGCGGTCTTCGAGATCCTGGATGAGCGCCGGAAAAACTTCATTGAGCAGCGGCAGGTTCATGTCCTTCAACATGCCGAAATTGTTCTGATGCATGTCGTAGGCGTGGCCGTAGTGCCGGAATATCTCCTGATGCACACTGATGAACGGCACGCCGCTTTCGACGAGCCGGCGGGACACGAGCAGGCTCGCGCCGAACAGGTTCCGACCGTAGCGATCCCGGGTTGCGTCGGATTCCAACGACAGATCGAACGCCTCTCGCGTGCGGCTGGACGTGAGCAGCGAAAACGCCCGCTGCTGAAACCGGTCCAGCGAGTCGAGTGAGCCGGATCGGTGCGCGTCTTCAAATTGCCGGTCGAGTTGCTCCAGCACCGACCGGCGGCGGTCCAGACGATGCACGGACATCTGCGGCACGGCGTCCAAAGCCCGCATCACCGGCTCTCCCAGCGGCATGACCGGATCGTAGTACTTAGTTTTCGGTTCGCGCTCGAACGTCGGATCACAGACGCTGAACAGCGGGTCGTGCTGACGGCCAAGGAAGCCGCCGTACGGTCCGCCCCGGCGATAACTTTCTCCCGACCCGGGATAACAGGGCATGCAGACTGAGGCGGGACGGTCCGGCGGCGCCAGTCCCAGGTAGCTGCAAATCGCCCCGATATCCGGCGGATCAGTCGGCTGGGCCTGAAGCTGCGGGTTTCCGCCAGTGAAACCCGTCATGATCGCCAGCGGGTCGTGGCTGTTGTAGCTGTGGGTGATCGTGCGGATCAGCGTCGAGCGGTGCATCCACTTGGCGACGTCCGGCAGATGTTCGCAGATGTCCAACCCCGGCACCGACGTGGCGATGGGATCGAACTCCCCGCGAATCTCCCTTGGCGCCTGCGGCTTCAGGTCGAACATATCCTGATGGCTCGGCCCGCCCAGCAGGTTGAACAGGATGACGGACTTGGCTGGCCCGCCCGTGGGCAACGCCGCGGTATCGCGCGCCTGCAACAGTCTCGGCAGCCCCATGCCGGAAAACAGCGATAGCGCCCCGACTTGCATCAAGTCCCGGCGTGTGAGGCCGTCGCACATCCGCGTTTTATGGCCGAGTACACGAATCACTGCCATCTGCCCGCTCCTGCAAAGACCGGAGACCCCTCAGCCGTTGCAGCATACATCGGGCACGTGCGTGAGACCATCCTGAACCGCCAGGGCGGGATTGCAAGGCGGAGGTATGGCGGAATCCGACGACCTATTTCCGGCCGGTGTCGTTGGATTTTGTGAGCGTGACGACCAGGTACGTCAGCCCGGTCGGGGAATCCGGATTCTCTTTCGACGGCGAGGATTGGCCGAGCGTGCCGACGATGACCGGAACCGGCGAGGCCCCCGCTGACGAGACCGGCACCCGCACGGTCGTTGCCAGTTGCCGCGTGGCGATGTTCACGCGATCGATCTCGCCTTCTGATCGGTTGGCGGGTCTCTCAGTATCTGCAGCCAAAGTTTTCGCCGTGCCCGGTCCGGACTCACTGAAGACTCGAATGGGATCGCCACCGTCATTCCATTCGGTCACCGTGCAGCGAACGTCCAGCATGGCGGTCTCGTCGTCCGGGCTGACCGTCGCGGTGAACTCATGTAGTGACCCGATGTGCGGATAGGCAACGACTGGTTGGTAAGCGGCGGCAGTCGCGCTGACGACGGGAATCAGACTGGTCACGACGTTTCGCCGATGTCCGGAGGCGAGATGCACCCGCTGCCCGCTGAAGCAGGTGATCTGTCCCGTCTCGTCAGCCGCTCGTTCCAGTTCGGCCAGCACGTTCCCGACCACGGGTTGACCTTCCCGCGCTGCGGCCAGTTTGGCGGACCAGTCGTCCGTTTCCTCTCCCGGCTGCAACGTGAGCAGGAACGACCGAATGGTGAGCATCGTCTGATGGTCGCTGACCTGCGACAACTCTTCGAGCAATTCTTGAATCTCCGCGTGAACATCGGTCGTTTGCCGAACGACGAGTGATGTTCCCAACCCGGAAATCGTCCCGTTACCACCCGACGTGCCTTGCCACGTGTTGGGGGCAATGCTCGTCAGGATCACGTTGATTAACGTGAGCCGCTCCGAGTCCGTCTCGGAACGGCCCGGCGGAACCCACCCACCTCCTCCTCCAACGCCTCCTCCTCCTCCACCGATTTGGAAGAACCCTCCTCCTCCTCCTCCTCCTCCTCCTCCTCCTCCTCCTCCGCCTCCGCCCATCCCACCTCCTCCTCCTCCGCCCGTTGAAGTCGAGGGCACTCCGTTCCGTTGGGATTCAGTCGTCGGCAGGCCGGGTTGGTAAGGGTAGTCCGGGACCGTGCGGACGATGTCGGCGACCGGGTAGACGCGGACGATCATCGCGCCGCCGTCTTGAGCGACGACCGGGCATGGGCCCATCACCACAACGGCAACGGCGGTCAACAGCAGGCATCGAAACGACGTCATGGGATTCTCCTCGGGGGACGGCCAAATCGTTCCCGTTTAGCCACACATTTCAAATGTGTGGCTAAACGGGTGTGGTATGTGCGACGAAACGTGTGTCAATCGTGCGGACTCACAACGGAACTCCCACACGGACCGGATGCATCATCATTTGCCGCGTGGCCTCCGCCGAATTGACGGACACCATGATCTGAGGATGACGGCGGGCTTCCTCGATGATCCTGCGGGCGGCCGCATCATCCCGCTGCATCAGGGCGATCCACGGTTCAGAGCGCGCGGGAGTCTTGCGTGCAATCTCGATCAACCCGTCGGTCACTTGGGGATCACGGTGAACGCCCAACAACAGCGCGGCTGCAACACGGACGTTGGCGTTCTCATCCGCCAGCGCGGCGAACAGCAACTCCGTCGGCGGTGATGTTTTTCTGGCGACGGCGAGTGCTGCGGGACGGGTCTGCGGCTCCATCGCCGCTGCGACCAGCAACTTGTGGGCTTCGATCTCCGGTCGGGAGACAATCGCCGCCAACAGGCGGACGCGGTCGGCAAACGTCAGGCGTGATCGCAGCAGGGACGTGAGCGTCTCAAGGTCCGCCAAACGAACGACGGTCGGCTCGACAAGCTCACGGGTCGCCGGGTCGGACCACAAGGAGAGCAGGGCGGGCAGCGAATCGGGCGGTTCGATTGTCGTCAGCAGCCGCGCGAGGGCCATGCGTCGTTGACCGCGCGAACGGGGTAACTCCGCGATGATCCGTTCGACAAAGCGGTCGACATCGTCCGGGGGCGGGACCAATTCGCTGATGTCGACATGGGGATCGCCGACGAGTCGCGTCAGGGCCCGTTCCAGCGGATCGGTCTCGCGCCACTGGCGCAATCGCGATGCCCGTTGCTCCGCCACCCGGAGCAAGGCGAGTTCCAGCCACGTCGGCGGACGGCTGATGCGGTCATCGAGCACTGGGACCGATGGCTCGATGACCGACGGCTCGATAACCGGCGGCTCAACGACCGGCAGACGACGTTCGAGCGTCTCTTTTACGAGAACAGGGACATCGTTGGCCACATCGGGCTGGCGGAGCAGGGCGTTGCCGATCACCAGACCGGCCAGCACCGTCGCCGCCACGACGCCAGCCGCGATGCCCGAGAACGCGCTGAACCGAAGCCGACGGGATGGTTCGGGCAGCGGCTCGGGACGTGACTCAGGACGTGCTGCCGGGCGACAATGGTCCCAAGCCGCTTCGAGTCGCGCCATCTGCGACGGTGTCGGCTCGGGCCACTTCGCGCGAGACAGCAATTCGTCCAACGGGTCGCTCTTGCCGGGCGGGGATTGATGATCGTCAGACATCGTCACGGCTTCTCCAACAGCAACTCGGAGAGTTCTTCACGCAAACGGCGGCGGGCAACGTGCAGCAGGGCGTGCACGTTTTGCTCGGTCGTCTCCAACAGGGTGGCGACTGCCGTGATCGACAGCTCCTCATACGTCGTCAACACCATCACTTCCCGTTGACGGGGGGGCAGTTGTGAAACCTGGTCGGCAATCGCCCGGCTCAGTTCTTCGGCCATCAAGGCCGACGCCGTCGTATCCGGGACAGCATCCGAAACGCCCGGCTCCAACGCACCCTCCGGGGGGCGATGGGGTTGATCGCGAAACACGTTGACGATGATTTGGAACAGCCATGTCCGAAAACTCGATTCGCCTCGGAACGTCTCATACTTCCTTGCCACGCGGAGCAGCGCCTCCTGGACGATGTCCTCCGCGGCCTGCGTGTGGCCCGTCAAACGGGTGGCGAACCGCACCGCTGCCGGGAGATGCTCACGAACGAGCCGGTCGAGGTCTCGGGCATCGATCGGCTCGTGACTCATGGCTCTCCGTCGGTCAGCCCGCTCTCGCCCCTGTGAGACGGTCCGCCGCGGCCAAACTCAAAGAGATTTCGAGCGATTGCACGAAGTCGTTCGAACCGGCGTGATCACACGGCTCGAACGCGGGTGGCCCAGCCGCGAATCGGCATGGGTGCGCGACAGGAATCGGTGACCAGACACCCGGTGTCTCAAATCTGAAATGAACGTCTGCCGTGACTGAGGCTCCAAACCAAGCCATGACGCGACCTACCAGTGAGACACCGGGTGTCTTCCACGGCTCGCGTCCTGCACCCGAGTTGCGCGATCAAACAACGCTAACGCAAAGCGACGCCGGCACTCAACGGTCGGAATCGGACGATTGCTTGGAGCGGACGATGTCGTCGAGCACGTCGGAGAGTGGCATGCTCGGTTTGGTGCCGATCGTCTGTGCAAGATGCGAGACGTCCGGGACGCGGCGGGAGACGTCTTCGAAGTCGTCGCCGTACGCCTGCTGATAGGGGATCAGTTGGATGGCGAGGGCAGGGTCGACGCGGCTGATGATCTTCTCGGCGAGTTCGCGCATTGAGACCGGTTGGTCGCTGCCGATGTTGAAGATGCCGCCGAGAGCCGCATCGGTGTGCATCAGGCGGATCACGCAGTCGACAACCTCTTTGACGTGGGCGAAGCAGCGGACCTGCGACCCGTCGTCGTAGACCGTGAGCGGTCCGCCGGCGATCGCCTGATCGACAAAGCGGGGGATCACCATCCCGTAGCTGCCGACCTGACGCGGGCCGACCACGTTGAAGAACCGGCCGATGACGACCGGCAGGCCGTACTTGCGGTGATACGCCAGTGCCAGAAACTCGTCGATCGCCTTCGAGCAACCGTACGCCCAACGGGGGCGCGACGTTGGTCCGAACTGCAGATCGTCCTGTTCGGTCCATTCCGCCTTGGGATTTTTGCCGTAGACCTCACTCGTGGAAGCGAGATAGAAGCGTTGCCCCCCCTGGACGGCCAGTCGCAGCAGATTCTCGGTCGGGTAGATGTTGGTCTCAATCGTACGGACCGGGTCCTCGGCGACGAGCTTCACGCCGACGGCGGCGGCCAGATGATAAATCTGCTCCGTCCCCTGCACGGCTTCGGACAGGGCAAGCGGGTCGGTGATCGATCCGCTGATGAAGCGGCACTCTGGATGCGACTCGACGTCGCGCAGATTCTCGCGGCGGCCGGTCGACAAGTCGTCGAGGACGGTCACGTGATGTCCGTCCGCCAACAGCCGCTGCGTGAGGTGGCTGCCAATAAAGCCGGCACCGCCGGTCACCAGACATCGAGCCATGAGCAGTCTTCTCCCGGTCTCTTGAAGTCACAGCGACCGATGTCGCCATACCGCCTGTTGATGAACGTGTCCCGCCGAAGAATCAGCCGTGCCGTCGGAGGAAGCGGACGGGACGTTGGCTCTGCCGACACGGCAGACGCACGCCGAACCGAGTCTTTCAACCGGCTGCTTGGGGCCAAGCGCCCGCCGCTTCTCCTACAGACGTTAGCAAAGCCGGGCACAACATGCGGCGCGACGGTGCCCGATCGACGTCCGAGGCTGTTGGATTTCCCGGACGGTAAGGAAGAATCGGCGCGCCGCCGATGACCGCGCCAAGCGGGATGAACATCACGTCCGGGCGTTTCGGCACACCCGTTCAATTCGATCATCCAAGGGAGTCGCCCTATGTGCCACGAGTGCAGGCGGTTACGGCAAACGCCAAGCTGTCGTCGGTGCCGGGTCCTTGCCAATGGCACGGGTTGTGCCTGTTTCGGCAGAAATCACGTTTTCGACTGTCAGCCGCTTTGCTCCGATGGGGGCGACGATGCGGCTGCGCTCATAATGTGGTTTTTCGGCAACCCGAACGCCGGAGTGGATCACCTCCGGAATTTCGCTGAGAGCGTGTGGCGACCTGACAATCGCCACTCCGGCGTTCGAGAGTGCCGGAGGACTGTTGCGAAACCGAGAGCCACGCCTCGTCTTTGGACCAGAGGCCGCCTGCCGGGGACTGTCAGTTCCCCCCGGCGCGGCCGCGGTTTGAAGCCGAGCAACTCTCGGCTTCCGACGGCCGTCCGCTGTCCGAACCATCAATCAAAAATCTGACGATCCATCACGATCCAAGGGACCTCTGCGATGAATACCTTTCGCGCGCTCATTCACGATGACCACGGGTTCATCATTTCGGCCGAACTGGTCGTTATTTCGACGCTGCTGGTCGTCGGACTGGTGACCGGCCTCCAATACATTCAGGCCGCTGTCGTCGGCGAAATGCAGGACGTCGGTTCCGCCATCAGCTCGCTGAACCAATCCTACAGCTACACCGGAAAGCACGGCTGTTGCCACTGGGGCCACGGTTTCAGCTCGTGGACCGGGGGATCATGTTTTGCCGACACGGTCGATGAACCGCACGCCCCGGTTGATTTCGCATGTCTCGACAATAACGTCGGTTGCCAAAACGTCGCCCTGACCGGTGTGACAACTCCGTGTGAGGAAGCGTGCGACGTTCCGTGCGAAAGCCCGTGTGGGGACCCATGTGCCGACCGTTGCGGCGATCCGTGCGAAAACCCGTGTGGGGAGCCATGTGCCGACCGTTGCGGCGATCCGTGCCGATGCCAGTGTCGCCATTCGTGTGGAAGCCCGTGCAGCGATCCCTGCGCAAACCGATGTGATGATCCGTGCGGTAATCCATGCGGGAGCCCTTGTGGCCACTCGTATGACAACGGTTGTGATGATCCGTGTTCGGCCGCCGGTCGCCCGGCTCGGATTTATGGGTCCGACAAGGAGGGGGGTGGTTCTCGGTCGGCAGAATATGCAACGCTGGACGGCGGACCGTATCCCGCACTGCCTCCGCTGCGTCGCTGTCCGGTGAACAACAATCCTTGCCCCGGCTGCTCGGACGACGCAGATTTTCCGGAGTGCGGGCCGCAACTTTATCCCACTCTTCTCTCCGACTGCCGCCCCTGTTCGCCAACGGACGTTCAGATTATCTGGTGAGGGCCGGGAGCGTTTTCGGCTGAATGCCGGCGCTCGGGAACCTGAACAGCACTTGTTCATCGCTGACAAGCAGGGCAAACGGAATCCCCTCGGCTTCCGGGACCTTGTGATCGCGGCACAGAATCCGGCAAGCCGCCGTAACCGACCTTGCAACCAGTCGGTTATGGCGGTCGTTGCGCGCGCCGAGCCGGTGCACGAAGCGGAACCAGACGGGCTTGGCACCCTCTTCGCAATCCCCACTGACTGTGCGTCGTGCGCGGCAGCGCCCTCGTTCCGGAGGGGATCTCTCGATCCGTCCGGAAACCCGCGGCTCCGTCGTCCCCCGCTGAAAAACACCCAACATTTCGACACAGGAACTGACGCCATGTTCACACAACTCTATCGCGACGAGGCGGGGTTCATCGTCTCCGCGGAACTCGTGCTGATCTCAACCCTGCTCGTCATCGGCATGATCGTGGGGCTCAGTGAGGTTCAGCACGCCGTCGTCGCCGAACTCAACGATGTCGGCGATGCCATCGGCTGTGTCAACCAAAGCTACTGCTACAGCGGCTTCTCGACGAGGAACTGGCTCTGGGGAAACTGCGGGGCCTTCACGTCGGGCTCGTGCTTTTTCGATGTGGCCGACGTGTGTGACAACAACCAATGCGACATCAGCTGTGACCGTCCGGGGCTGGAAGGACGGACGGGTCGCGGTGTCCGCAGCCGAGTCTATCGGTAAGCGTGACTGCCACGTCTCGGTCCCTGTTCCGTAAGGCATCCGCATTCCGACGTTGAGAGCACGTTGCAGCAGCGGACGGTCGTGCAGTCGTCACGCCGTCCGTTGGGCAGGTCAGGGTCCTGCCTGACGGCGACGACGTGCGGAAGTCCCAACGACGTTCGAGCCAAGGGGGAGCCTGACCGGCATTGTTGGTCGTCGAACTCAGAGTCTGTCCGGAAACACGTCCCCCTGAGCCTCGGCGCCAGATGGGAGGGGCTTACCGTTACTGGAGGAACTCTCAGTGTGTCGCCGAGACAGGTTCATCGTCAGAGGGAGTAAACTGGCCGATGTGGACGACGTCGACGGTTTCGATGCACGCGGTCACGTGGTGTTCTTTTTGGATTTCGCGTCGCAGGAACTCCAGAATCGCCTGACACACCTCAGGAACTGCGATCACCTCAATACGGACCTGCTCCGACTTCGCCGACACGCCCTGTTCGAGCAGCCGCCGGCCGGCCCCCATACAGGGCGTGACCGTGAATCCGCTCGCGCCGCAGTTGACAAATTCTTCTTCCAGCCACGTCTCCAGAGATTCGTTGGCAATCACGGTGATGCGACGGATGGTGGACAGGCCGCGTTTGCGAGCGGCGTGTGCGTTGTCGGCCAGCGGCTGCAAGGAGTCGAGGCCACGGACTTCGAACTTCAGGCCTTCCTGCGCGAAGTCGCGCTCCATCTCTTCCAGTTTTTCCATCACGCTGTGATCGACCAACTGCGTGTTGGAGACATCGATAATCAGGTTGCGGTGCTGGACCAGGCCGACCTGTTCGATCTGTCGGCGGAACGGAATCCAGTTGCTGAAGACGGCCGATTCCCGCGCCAGAATCAGACTGGTGTTGCTGTCGATCTCCTGGACTTCGAGGTACGACTTGAACAGCGACTTCATCGGAACACCGTTCGCGACGTGAATGACCATCTTCAGAATGATGCCGGCGGCGACACCAATCAACAGGTCCGTGGCGAGCACCATCACCAAGGTTGTTACAAAGATCGCAAGCTGTTCCTTGCCGATGCGGTAGACGTGGACGAATTCCGTCGGGTGGGCGAGGCGGTAGCCGGTGTACACGAGCATGGCTGCCAGAGCCGCCAGCGGAATGCGATGCAGGATCGTGGGAATCAGTGCCACGCACAGCAGCAGGAAAATGCCGTGCCACATGTCGGCGAACCGCGTGCGGGCTCCGTTGTCGATGTTGGCCTTCGACCGGACGATTTCGGAGATCATCGGCAGGCCGCCGACAGCCGCCGCGCACAGGTTGCCGACGCCGACGGCGATCATGTCGCGGTCCATGTTCGTCTTGCGTTTCCAGGGGTCGAGCAGGTCGATCGCTTTGGCACTCAGCAAGGATTCGAGGCTACCGATCACGAAGAACATGAACGCCCACTTCCAAGCCTTAGGCTGCATAAGCGCCGAGAAATTTGGAAACGTGACATCATCGAACATGCCGAACGCGCGGTCCGGCATGTCGACCAGGTATTGCTCACTGAGCTGATACGCATGGTTTTGCAGCGTATAGGAGTGCTCATGGATCAGGTCGAAGCCCATGCCCATCGGCACGGAAATGAGCAGCACAATCATCGGTGCCGGAATCAGTTTGAGTGGCCCCAGTTTCTTGCCCACCACCGGCCAGATGAACATGAATAACAGGCTGGTCAGGCCGATCGCCGCGATCGCCGGATTTGCTTCGGCAAAATAGTGCGGGATTTCACGGGCCATTTCCAGCGGTTCGCCTTTGGCACCGACGACGCCCAGGGCGATTGGAATCTGCTTGATGACGATAATAATGCCGATGGCGGCCAGCATTCCGTGAACAGCCGAGATCGGAAAGAATTCCCCCAGGATGCCGGCTCGAAACAGACCGAACAGAATCTGCATCACAGCGGCGACAACGCCGATCGCCAGTGCGGCCTGATAGGCGTCGATGTTTCCCGGACCTCCGAAATCGTTGATACAACCGATGGCGATCACGATCAGCCCGGCGGCCGGACCTTTGATCGTCAGCTCGCTGTTGCTGATGAACGACGTCAGGATCGAGCCAATGATCGCCGTAAAGATGCCCGCAATCGGCGGATACCCGCAGGCCAACGAGATGCCCAAACAGAGCGGCAGTGCAATGAGAAAGACGAGAAACCCCGACAGAAAGTCGTACTTAAAGTACTTCGTGAATCCGGTCAGGTCCCCGCGCGGCGTCTCACCGTTTACGGATGTCGTTGGACTGTTCGTTTCGGACATTGTTGTCGTCCTTAGGCTTTCGACCTGAGTGGATTGAGGTATCGCACGATACGATTGTTGTTAGGGGAATACCGCGAACCAATACGTCAGCGAGGAACGGCCCCGATGAGCGATCCGTCCGGCTCAGAGGCGGTATCAAGACCGTTGGAGAAGGCGTTTGGGGAAGGCGAAGCTCCTGCTGAGCCGCGTTCTCGGGAGACGTTCGGATGTTGCCGCACTGCAGAAGCCTGACCCTCCGAATTCTGAAACAGCGTCTGAGCCTGTCGTTCGGCCGTCGCGTTGCGCGGCTCCGTCGTCAATTGCGATGTTTCCGGCTTGTGTCCATGCTGGTGCACGGGGACGCCGCGCTGCGCCAGTAACGCGGTGGCTGCGTGGTATCGTGACGAAACCCCTGGCTGCGGGTACAAACCGCCACCCAGAATCAACACGGTCAGAATCAGCAGGGCGATCCGCTCCGAAAGCTTCGCCCGGAAAGGAATCGAAATGACGAGCCGCGTTCCGGTGAAGACGCGAAAATAGGCGTACAGAATGGCGATGCCGTTCAAGGCGGCCGTAATCACGACCGTCATCCCGATGAGCGGATAGACGCCCACGGCACCTTCGATGAGCAGTTCCGTGCCGATGAATCCGATCGTCCCGGGAAATCCGATGGACGCCAGACCAGTCAGCAGGAACATGGCAGCCAGCGTGGGAGTATGCTCGTAAAGCCCATGAAACTGCGACAGCGAGACACGTCCCACGCGCGCCTCGATCGAACGCATCGTGAGGCCAAAACCGCCAAGCGACAAGCCGACGGAGAGCCACACGCACAAGGCACCGGTCAGACCGATCGGCGTCACCAGTTCCAGGCCAACCAGCACGAGCGAGGAATGGCTGAGGAAGAGATAGCAAAAGAATCTCCGCGCATCCGTTTCTGCCAGCGCCATCGCCGCCGCATAGACGGACGTTACCAACGACAGCACGGCGATACTTTGCAACGCCCACGACGGTGCAATCGGGAGCACAAGCCGCATGATGGCATACGCGCCCGGCATCGGCGCGACAAACAACAGGGCCGTGCCGAACGTGGCCCGTTCAAACAGATCCGTCATCCAGCAGTGCAACGGTGCGATGCCGCTGCGAATCAGCGCGGCGGCCGTGATCAGGGCCCCGGCGAACAAAGTCGTCCCCCCGGCCATTTCTGCGTTCGCGATCGCTTCATTCGGCAGCAGCCACCAACCGGCGACCAGTAATCCCACAAACAGGCTCATGTGGACCGAGTAGACGCGTGTCACCTCGTGACGGCGTTTTCGCAGTTCGACCCACGGCGACAGCGTCCCCAGTGCGAGCAGTCCGATCAGCGTCCAGCCTTCCCGGCAACTGAAGGTCGCCAGCAAAACCGCCTCCGAGAACAATGTCCAGCCAAACGAGAAGCGGTTGACTTTCGTCTTGAGCGTCGAGAGCACCGTCATCAGATAGAGCAGCGAGGCAAGCGGCAACAGCGGAGCGCTCAATTCATCAATGACAAACACGTCCTGATGAAACAGGGCGGCAAACAGGTCCCCGTGGTCATGCGCCTCAAACGCATGCAGCGAGTTGAAATCCAGCCACTCGCCAGTCGCGCACGCCATGGTGGCCAGACAGATCGCGATACACAGCTTTCGCGCCAGTTCGCGGTCACGCACCAATCCCATCAGGACCGCCCCCAGCACGGGGAGCACGATCGAGAATTCCATCCACGGCCAATGAAGTTCAGGCATGGCACCGACTCCTCGAACCGCTGGTTCTCCACAGCCCGACGGATGCCGACGGCAGCCCAGCGCGCGAGGCCAGTTCGCTCCACTTCCTCCGCGTCAGCCTTCGTGGCTGAGGCGACGCGATGCTGCGGCTCGTCTTGTGATCGCACAACAGTCGATCGAGTCGCAGGGGATGATTGGTTGTCACCGGTTGCCTCACGGATGGTCCTCCAACACAGCGGCGTGAGGTGTCGTATAGTCCGGCAGCGGAGACTTTCCGCCCGCCAAGAATCGCGTCCAACTCAGTTCCATGCGGCGGCACCAGCCAAAGACCAACAGGAACGGATGAATGACAAAGTTGTCGAGCATCGAGTCGAGGAACCCGCGTTCCAGGCAGAAGCGAAACAACCAACGGCGGTCATTTTCCGAAATGGACCGATCCAAGGCGGTCGCCTGACGCGGGAGGTTCTGGCCGATTGCGTCTTCCAGCCGGTGATAGTCCTGAAGCAGTGACGGTGCCCGCAGCAGTTGCAGTGTCCGCATCAGTGCGTGGCCAATCATGTGGATGAGGGCGATGTACCTCAGACCACAACCAATTTCGACAACGATAATCCCAACCTGTGTCAACGAGGCGAATGCCAAAGCGGTCTTGACGTCCGTTTGAACGCGCGTGGCGGCTGCTCCGAAGACGGCCGACACAAGGCCCAACGCGATGACCGCCAAGGACAACGGCAGTGACGTTTCAAGCAGCGGACTCACTCGCAACAGCAGGTAAGCACCCAGGTGGACCGACAACGCGCCATAGAACACGGCGCTTGACGGCGTGGGGCCTTCCATCGCTCGTGGCAGCCATCCCGAAAAGGGGACCATCCCGGACTTGCCGGCGGCAGCCACCAGTAACAGCAGGCCGACGATCAGCGCGTAATTCGCGTCGATCGTTGCCGTGCCTTCCGGCCATGCGCCGGAACCCATGAGGCCGTCAAAGTCACCGGCACCGGTCAGGTGGTGCAGCGTCAGAGCCGCGATCAAAAACGCAGCATCCGCGACGCGGTACACCGACCAGACACGATGGCCGTTGCGAACGGGAACCTGCCGCTCGTGGAAAAACGCAACCAAAAGCGCTGACGACAGGCCGACCAGTTCCCAGCCAAAGAAGAGTGTTTCAATCGTCCCGGCCAGTGACGAAACGACCATGCCGAGGAGAAACACCGCATAGAATAGGAAGAACCGGCGGTAACCCGGTTCGCGGTGCAGATACACCTTCGTGAACGAACCAATCGTTCCGCACAACACGAACGAGAGGATCGCGAAGGGAACGGACAGCCGGTCAAACACGAACTTCAGGTGGAAGTGAAAATGCTGTTCCTCAATGAGCACCCAGTTCCCGAACTCAATGGGAACGTGGCGCCGATCGTACGTCAGCATCAGCCCAAGCACGGACAATGCCGACAGCAATCCAAATGTGACCGCAGCGTGCGTGAACCGTGCGGTTGAGCGTTCACTGATCCCGATCCCGAGCAGTGCCGCGCCGCCCAGGACAACCAGCAAGATCGCCGGACTGAAGACGACCGCCATTCCCAGAAAACTGAATGCCGCATCAAGCGTCATATTCCGGAGCCTTTCTCGCCATAGACCATGACAGCTGTCTCCATGTCGGTTTCGGCGAGGGGGCGTGTTTGGTCTTCGTAACCGTCGGATGAGACGGTTTCGCGAATCGTGGCGAATCCCAAGTGCTCGCGCCGGCCTCGATACCAGTCCAACGAACTGGGCACGGTCGGCAGTTCGTCCGTCGTCGGTTCATACGGTTCAAAGCGTCCGTGGCGGAAGAGCGAGATTTCCGATGAGGCCGGATCCAGCAAGGCAAGCTGCACCCAGTCACCGCGGCACAGCCGTCCGATGCCCGCGTGCCGGTCCATAATGCCCAGCATCGCCGCGGGCGTGCTTTCAATGACAAACAGCAACCGCATCGGTTCGTGGATCTCCACCATCTGCTGATACAGCCCGGTGCGCAGGTCGCTTGTGGCACCTTCCATCACGCCCAGCAACGACACAATGTTGTGCGGCAACTTCGACCCCGAGCCGTACTTTACGTTGTCGACTCGCGAGAAATAGTATTCGAGATTGATGCCGGCACACACGGGAATGGCCGCCGCCAGAATCCGCAGGAGAATGGAAGCCTCCTCGTCGTCCATAGCGAACTCGTAAGACGTGAGGAACGCGCGGCGGTCGAGAAACAGCCCGCGCGACCACTCGCGACGGCCCACGAAACACAGGGCGTCGGTGGCGTGATTGTATTCGGGCCGAACCTGCGACAGGTCTTCCGAACGCTGCTCGACGTGACGCAGTGCCTCCGCCGGGGTCGATTTGAGCGGCGCCGACTGGAACCGGCGGCAACGTTCGTGTGCGTTGCGCAATTGTGCCTCGTCCACCGTCCGCTTGATCTTCTCAAAGCTGCTGCGATGCGACGGCGGCAAACGGTCGAGATCGTACCAAACGACGCTGTCGTCGCAGGTGTTGTGATACGACCCCAGAAACGCCGTGTCGTTCGGGATGTCGATTTCTCGCCCCAGCAGCCGGGCGCGAACGCGCCAGTCATTGGCCATCTGGGCAAAGGCCCGAGCGTTTGGCCCGCCTCGTTTTCCGGCACAGGCGCCACAGTTGTATGCCGATTCGTGCGGATTGTTGACGCTGGATGACCCGTGGCCGGTGATCACCACCACCCGTGAGAATCCGTCCGTCAGTTCGATGTCGCGCAACAGCCGTTCAACCAAATCGACCATCTCATCGATTGCATAGCCGATGTGGCCGTCTTCGGGCCCCGGGTCAGGTTTGTATCGCTCGAGTTGCAGCTGCGTGACTAGCGGAGGCTGCACGAACCGTCCGAAACGACGCCGGATCTGCGAGGTCAACCGGGGAAACAGCACGCGCGCCACGAGGGGGAATGCCGCCAGCGACCCGAGTAGCGCGGTGAAAATCCCTCCCACAAAAGTACGGCTGCGAGAATGAATCTGATGCGTGAAACGGCCGAGCGCGCGCCTCGCTTCGGCCCGTCGCCGGTGCTCGCCTCCGAACGTGTAGCCGACGTCTTCCTTCACAAAATGCTCTGGTGTGATGATCGCCGGGCACAGCGGCTTGTAGTGCGCGTCGGCCGCTCCCTGGTAGTTCATGGCGACCGCAAAAAATCCTGCGGCTCCAAATGTTTCGCACGCCGGATCGATCTCTTCCAAATGGCGACGGAACGACTCCTCCCGGTCATCAATGCAGCACATAATCTGAAACGATGGCCGTGCGGTCGGCTGCGGCTGTTCGCGCCGTCGGCGGGCATGCTCCGCCAAGGCGTCCAGCGTCGCGTTGCGGTACTTCCGCTCGTAAGCCTGGTGGAAGATCCGGCGCCGATGCAGTTCATCGAACTGCTCGATCTCAGAAAGCAGCCGGCGAAAGTCGGCGGATCTCAGTTTTTGCAGCTCATGAGGCGGCCAGCCGAGCGACTGTGCGACCTGAAAAATCTGAAACGTCTGTTGGAATCGCGTGTCGTTCGATTCCTGGTGCTGATTCCAGGCGTCCTCAGCGAGGTGATTGAGCGGCCCGTTGAAATTGAGGCGTTCGCGGGCCACGTATTCGGCTGCGAGCCGGTCGAGCAGCAGACGAATCGCGAGGAATTCGGCCAACGTGCCTTTCTGAACAGGACGGTCGACCCAATCCGCCGCCGATTCCAGTTGCCAGATCATCCCCGCCCAGCCACCGAGTGCCAGCAGCGACTGAATCACGTACGCTCCACGGTCGCTGCCGGTGACCCCCAGAATCGTCAGCGATTCGTCAATGGAGTCCAGCGGACTTGTCTGAGCATGGGTGAGCTTGCGGAGTTCCTTGTGGAGCCCGTGCAACCAGCGATCCCCCAACCGGCTCCGCTGGCCGTAAATGGCCGCAAACGATTGGAAAAATCCCGCCTCGCGGTCCGGAAGCTCCCAGTCTGCGTACCCCTGATCCAGAAACGCCGCACAGAACCGAATAAGTGTTTCGTGGACGTAACGGTCCGTGTCGTCGCCAGTGACCTCCAGGAGGATGTCGCGGACCCGCACGGGGCGTGCGTCTCGCGTTGCGCCGCTTTCTGCCATTACGCCATCACGGCAGATGCGCCACAGGTATCGCAGCGTGAACTCCTCCCAGCGTTCTTCCCGCCAGCCTTGGGGGTGACCGTGCCCAAAATCACGCAGAACCGCCGCGAGTGCATCCTCTTCGCTTCCCTCCGGCGGTGTTGCAGCCGGGCCGGACGACAGCACAAAATGCTCCGTCTTTTCCAGCACCTGTTCGCGCACCAGCGACGACACTTCCGGCCGAAAACGGCTGAGCGCGTCCGTTTCGGCGATAACCCAGCGCAGCTCCGCTTCCGGCCCGGTTCGCAACGGGTGCATCAGCATCGCCAGCCGTAGATCAAACCGCGTGTCCAGCCATTCGAACAAATCGATTCCGTTGGACGCAATATCTTCCTGGATGGCCACCCTGAGATCGGAAATCCGGATACGTCCGGTATCCAGCATGTCCCGATATTCCTGCTCGGAAAGATACGGTTCCGCCCCATAGGTCTCGTACGCCAAACGGACCGCTTCGTGAAACGGATGGTCCTCGAATGCATGCAGCGTGTTGTGATGCACAAAGACTTCGATAGGCCCTTGCGCCGGCAACAGGTGTACCGCGTGCTCGATAATGTGCCGCAATCCGTGCGTCTCCACGTCAACCGCTGGCTCGGTTTGTTCCTCAGTTGCGGACGCCATGACGTCGACTGGCCCAAGTGCATTCAGTTGATGAGAAACAGCAGCGGAAGCCGGCAAACTGGCAGGAGGCTGCATGGGAGCTGTCGCATCATACCGTCGCCCGCCGCTCGCCACGGACGTTGGAAAGACTCGACACAGGGTGTCACCGCTGTACCATGAGTCCGAGAATCCAGTCCGTCAACGAGTTAGGCCACGTCTGGCACAGCCGTGCGAGACGTTTGGCGACGGGCTGTGCACCGGAGACGCTTCCCACAACGCAACGACCGTGCCAGACGACGAAAGATCGAGCCGGGCGCGACATCTGAGTGTTCAATGCGATGAAACTCAGTGCACCAGGCGAGTGCTTGCTACGCCTGCAAATCGGGGGAACCACCCACCTGCAAGGTTCTGCACGCCCAATGCAAGTGTCTGCACGCTCCTGGTTTGCGGGACGCAGTGACACGAAATCTCGCCGCTCCGTTGGACGAAAGCATTCGCCTGACGATCAAGCCAATTCCGAAACGAACGTTGGCATCACCCGCAACAACTCCCCCAACAACGGAGGCGGGACAACCTGCGACGAAGCTCGCGACGCAGCGCCGGACTCGCGGGCATGCGGACTCGGAATGGGCGTCATTTTCCGGCCAGTGGTTGCGAGCCGTCTTCGATCCGACCGAGCAGTCTCAACAGGCCGTCCAGAATCGTCATCGGATGCGGCGGACAACCGGGGATGTAGAGATCGACCGGGACAACTCCATCCACTCCGTTGTTTTGCACGGGGTTGTCAACGAAGGGGCCTCCGCTGATCGCGCAGGCGCCGACGGCGATGACGATTTTGGGGGCGGGAATCGCGTTGTAGGTTTTTTTTAGCGCGAGTTTCATGTTGTCGGTCACCGGGCCGGTGATAATCAGACCATCAGCGTGCCGGGGCGAGGCGACGAGATGAATGCCGAAACGGCCGAGGTCGAACACGATTGTCCCCAACACATTGATGTCCGCCTCACACGCGTTGCAGCCGCCCGCGCTGACCTGACGGAGTTGCAGGGAGTGGCCGAACAGTTTGCGGGACTTTTCATCGAGTGAGTCGGCCAGCCGCAGGGCTTCGCCGTCAAGCACGAGGTCTTCCCGCGTGCGGACCGCCTGCCGGAAGTCCTGCGTGTATTCGATCGCTTCCTCGGGACAGGCGTCGATGCAGTCTGTGCAGAACAAGCACCGGCCGAGATCCAGCTTCATCGATCCATTGACGGTAATCGCGTCGGTCGGGCAAGCCTCCGCGCACTCTCGGCAACCCTCCGGGCATTTCGATGCGTCGATCACCGGCAACCCGCGATAGCGGTCGGGCAACTTGGGCGGATCGCCGTCCGGCCACGCCATCGTGCGATGTCCCTGGGAGTGTCGTTCGTAAAGAACTTTCAGCATGGAAGGGAATCCCTCGGTGAGGGTCGAAAGCCAAACAATGGAAGATCCCTGCGTCGGAAGCCTTGAACCCCCGACTTACAAATCATGGCCGCAATAACTCAGGTTGAAGCTCTTGTTGTTCACCGGGAAATCGGAAATCTCCTGGTTCCGCAGCGCCATTGCGAGGCCAATCCAATTGTGGAAACTCGGATCGACCACCTTGTAGTGTGAGAACCGGCCGTCCGAATCGGTAAGGGCGACATGGCAAATCTCCCCTCGCCAACCTTCCGTGACAGACACAATGAGCGAGTCGGGCCGGAGCGGACCGGCATCCCGCTGAATATCCGTTCCGGGCAGGGATCGAAGTTGATCCCGGATAAAGCGGACGGACCGCTGGATTTCCAGCCACCGGACATACGCGCGGGCAAAGACGTCGCCCGTGTGCCAGGTCGATACAGGAATCTGATGGAAGCGGTAGATTCCAAACGGAAAGTCACGCCGCGCGTCGCGGTCGATTCCACAGGCGCGACCCGCCATTCCCACCAGACCCAGGTCATCGGCCACGTGCCTCGGGACTTCGCCACAGTCTTCGAATCGTGCCATCACGGTGGGAGTGTTCCACAGCAGGTTGGCCGCTCCGGAGACATCACGAAACGCAGATTCGACACGACGTTGCAACTCATGGGCCATTGAGGCGTCAATATCGAACCGCACGCCGCCCGGCCGAACGAGCGACCGCCCGAACCGGTTGCCGCAAATCAGAGCGGTCGCGTTGAGCCAGTCGCCGCGGAGACGTCCGCAGAAGGAAGCGGTCGGCAAAAAGCCGATATCCTGCGCGAGTGCGCCCAGGTCGCCGGTGTGATTCGCCAGACGTTCCAGTTCCATCGCGATGCCGCGAATGGCATGCGCGCGCAGCGGTGCTTCAACGTCGGCAAGCCCCTCCCGGATCTGGCAATAGGCGGTCCCGTGTCCGACCGACGTATCGCCCGCCAGCGTTTCCATGAAATGCAACGACCGCTTATCCGGGCCGCCGATCAGTTGCCGCTCGATTCCGCGATGTTGAAAACCGAGTTCAATTTCCAGTGAGAACACGTTCTCACCGTGACACTGAAAGCGAAAATGGCCGGGTTCAATCACGCCGGCATGCACGGGTCCCACGGCCACTTCGTGAACCTCTTCCCCCCGCACTTTGAAGTAGTCCGTACCGGCCGGCTGCACACCCGGAAGAACCTCATCGTCGGGGGAACGGCCCCAGGCATCGCGGCCATCGGCGTAGGATCGGTGGAACCGGATTGGTTTGAGCCACGGATGCCCTTCCGGCACAACGCCCCATTGTTCGGCGATTTCTCGCTCAAACCAGTGTGCCTGAGGCGTGTTCACCGTCAACGACGGGTAACGGTCACCCACGTCGGCCGCCATCACCGTGAAAAGCCCCGCGGTGGCACGATTGGTGACCGCATACAAACGAACCGACAGGTCCGACCGCGGCACGCCGAACAAGGCCGACAGCCCGCTACTGTTCCCTTGGAGCTGTTCGACGAGTTGTTCGGCAAAGGCGTCGAAGGGCAGCACCGGCACATCGGCCAGAGGCAGCGGGCAGCCGTTGGTCGTCGTGAGTTGCTCGGCAACCTGTGTCATTGCGCGCCGGTCCCCAGGTCTTCGTCTTCATGAAATTGCCGGCCGGCCTCGCGCAGAATATTGAACAGATCTTCGCCCGCCAACTTCTTTTGGAAGGACTCTCGCACGGCGCCGACCTGAAGTAATGCCCCCAGTCGGGCGAGCAATTGCAGGTGGTCGTGAGACGTCGGGCAGATCATCAGGAATAGCGTGTCGACTGGCTTGCCGTCCGGAGCCGGCATCTCCAGCGGTTCACTGAGATAGACAAGGCGGACCAAGGGATCGGGAACGGTGAGCAAAACCGGCTGGCGAGGATGAGGGATCGCCATTCCCTGTCCGATGGCCGTGCAGCCGATTTGTTCCCGGGCCAGAAACAGCTCCAGCAAAGTTTCCGGCCCCATCAATGAAGGAAGCGGTAATCCGTCGAGGGCAGTGCCGAGCACCGTTCTCAGATCGTTGCCGGCGACATTCGAGAGCACCCCGCCCCTCTCAAGCGCTTCTGTCAAATGCGTCCCGGCCCGCGACAGGTCGCCGTTCACTGTCCTGTAGATGGACGACGAGAATTCACGTTTCTGCAGCGCGGCCCATTCCAGAAGATCAGGGCGATGAAACCGGTACTGGTCGGACACCAGTTCCGACGGCAAATTCGCGGTGTTGATCCAGTCGATGACCTGGTTCTCGGAAACGCCAAAGATTCCAGCGACATCTTTGAGGGCGAGTTCCATAGCAATCGTTCCGCTGGCGAGCCCGGGGTGTCTCGCACAAGGAATGCGGAGACAACGTAAGTGGAGATGACAAAAGTGGAGATGACAAAAGTGGAGATGACAAAAGTGGAGATGACAAAAGTGGAGATGACAAAAGTGGAGATGACAAAAGTGGAGATGACAAAAGTGGAGATGAC
>JAJDEI010000300.1 GCA_029259845.1 Planctomycetaceae bacterium
CCAGTGTGGCGATCTCCGAATATTGCTGCTGCAGACGCTCGCGCTCCTGTTCATTGAACTCGGACGCCAACGTTCTGTACTCCGAATCTCACGATTGTCTGCCGCTCAGATCGCGCGGCCAGCCGTTCCACAGACACAGCCGTCACCGTCCGGTCACGAACGGCGTTCCGTCCAGCTTGCCACGACCGGCAACTCACGCGTTGCTGTCGCCCTCGCCCGATGCCGTTTCACCTGCTGCCGCTTCGGCAAGGACCGCCTTTCGTGACAGCTTGACGCGGTTCTGATCGTCGACGGCGATCACTTTGACCTCCATCTTGTCTCCGACCTTGCAGATGTCGACGACCGATTTGACGAAACCGTCTGAGAGTTCGCTGATGTGGCAAAGTCCGTCTTTTCCCGGAGCAATCTCGATGAATGCTCCGAAGTCCTTGATCGAATTGACGGTCCCGGCATAGATCCGGCCAACCTTGATCTCTTCGGTCATGGCTTCGATGCGGGCCATTGCCTCATCCGCTGAGGCAGCCGTCGCCGCCGAAACGGTGACCGTGCCGTCGTCCTGCACGTCGATTTGGGCACCGGTATCTTCCTGCATGGCGCGGATGGTCTTGCCTCCGGGGCCGATGAGCAGACCGATCTTCTCCGGATCGATCTTCGTGGTGGAGATCTTGGGGGCATTCGGGGAAACCGCCGCGCGGGGGCGACGGATGGTCATCAGCATCTGCCGCAGCAATTCCCGGCGGGCATCGCGCGCCTGGTCGAGGGTCTTGCGGATGATCTCCTCATTGATCCCGTCGATCTTCAGATCCAACTGGATGCCGGTGATTCCCTTTTGCGATCCGGCGACTTTGAAGTCCATGTCGCCAAAATGGTCCTCGTCTCCCAGGATGTCCGTCAGCAGGACATACTTGCCGTCCCCTTTGACGAGACCGATCGAGATGCCGGCCACTGGCTGCGAAATCGGGATTCCCGCGTCCATCAGCGACAAGGTGGCGCTACAGACGCTGGCCATCGAGCTGCTCCCGTTGGACTCGGTAATGTCGGAAATGACACGCACCGTATAGGGGAACGCCTCAAACGGTGGCATGACCGGCTGCACCGAGCGTTCGGCCAAAGCGCCGTGGCCGATCTCGCGGCGGCCCGGTCCTCGGATCGGCCGGCATTCGCCGACCGAATAGGACGGGAAGTAGTAGTCCAGCATGAAGGCCCTGGAGAAATCATCCAGAGGCCCGTCCACGCGCTGCTGATCGCGGACGGTCCCGAGGGTGACCGTCGCCAACGACTGTGTCTCACCCCGTGTGAACAAGGCGGAGCCGTGCACCTGCGGCAGAACCTCGACATGGCATTCCACCGACCGCAAGTCCGCCGATTGGCGTCCATCCAGCCTCTTGCCGCTGAGCGTCAACTCGCGGCAGACGTCCTGGTCGACCGTAGAAAACGCCGCTTTGAGCTGCTTGAGTGTCCTTCCGTCCGCGGTTTCTTCCGCACCATCCGGGAAAAACTTCTCGACGAGCGTGTCACGCACCGCACGGGTCTGTGCAGACCGTTCCTGCTTCTCAGGATTCTGCCGCGCCTGCGTAAGCGGCCCCCGCGCTTCCTCCCGCACCTGCGACAGGAAGGGATTCTCCGGTGGCTCCTCGAACTCGAACGGTTGGATATTCGCCTTCTCACGAAGCTCCAACTGCATCTCGCAGAGTGTGCGAATGTGCTTGTGGCCGAACATCAGGGCTTCGACCATTTCGTCTTCGGGAAGCTGGTTGGCGAAGCCTTCGATCATGAGGATCGACTCAGTGCTGCCGGCGACGATGAGATCGAGCGGACTGTTCTCCATCTGCTCGGTGGTCGGCAGCAGCACAAGTTCGCCATCGACCAGCGCCACCCGAACGGCGCCAATCGGGCCATGATAGGGGACCGGCGAGAGACAAAGCGCAGCGCTGGCCCCGTTGATCGAAAGCACGTCCGGGTTGTTCTTGCGGTCACACGCCAGAACATTGGACATCACCTGAAGTTCGTCCTTGAAGCTCTTGGGGAACAAGGGGCGAATGGGACGGTCGGTCAGCCGGCACGTGAGGATTTCCCGCTGCGTGGGGCGGCCTTCCCGCTTGAGGAACCCGCCGGGAAACTTGCCAGCCGCGGCAAACCGCTCCCGATAGTCGACGGTGAGAGGGAAAAAATCGAGGCCCGGACGTGCGGGCCCGGTCTGGGCGGCAACAAAAACCACCGTCTCGCCATGTTGGACGAGGACGGCTCCGCTGGCCTGCTTCGCGATTTCACCGGTTGTAATTGTTAGGGTCCTGCCCCCCACTTCCCGTTCCACAGAAACTTTCACGCGTCCTACCCTTCCTCTTGTTGACTTGCCATCACACGGGCATGACTGGTAATGCCCTTTAACCTTCTGCCGCGACACCCGTCCCGACAACACAAACAGCACACCTGCGACCGATTGCGACCGCACCTCATCGAGATGAGTTCGGCGACGGCACCTCACGCCCATCGCGAGCACATCCGCAACACGCCGGCTGACCGACCAGCACACTCCACCACTTGCGCATGTCGTCAGCCGTCACGCAATCGTCGAACGCTACTTCCGAATTCCGAGCAACTCCAGAAGTTTCAGATACCGGCCCGGATCATGTCGACGCACATAGTCCAACAGCCGCCGCCGCCGGCTGACCAGCATCAACAACCCCCGCCGACTTGCATGGTCTTTGCGGTGTTCCTTGAGATGGCCGGTCAGTCCGTTGATTCGGTGTGTCAACACGGCGATCTGCACATCCGGAGATCCTGTGTCGTCATCCGATCGGCGAAACTGCTCGATCAGTTCAGTTTTCTTCTCTTTCGTGAGCGACATGGGGGGCCTTCTGAACCCTCGTTTTCTTTGCAACAGACCTCGACACCACCCACCGTGACGGAGACTCCGCCACGGCTCCCGGAAGCTCAAGGCCTCAGATTCCAGTCAATACGTGCCGCTTAATGTAGCAACGCGATCGGATTATGCAACGCCCACAGCCGCGAACTCCCGGACGAACGCCTTTTCCCCTGGCGCTCCCTCGCAAAGCGTGTTCTTAAACGCACCCCCAAACACTCGGTTCCCCGAATCACCAAGGACGCAGAGCGTCTGAAGTTTCAGCGACTCATGCCTTCGCCTGCGAGCCCCGTCCTCCTATCCGATGCCCAACTCCTGAAATCGCGTTTCCCGGGAGTCTTCAATGCGACGCCGGTTGCGTCGTCACGGTCCCCCTGGTCGCACGCCTCCGATGACTGAGGCCCCTTCGCCCCGGGTTCGCCTTCAAACACGATTGCTCTGCACTGGAGGCTCTGCACTGGAGGACGCACGCACCGAAACCCACGGGAAACAAGCCTTGCCCCCGCAATACCCTGCCAAGTTGGCAGAAGCATTGAATGCGGCAATCGCCGCGTGAGCCACAACCCTCTGATATTGCGTTTGTTACGGGAGATTGCAGAGAAGTGGCACGCCGCTTGCGGAGGAGGTTCCCCTAAGGGGATTGTCTGCCATTACTTGGCGTGACAGCTTGCCACCCGAAAAATTCTGTCGGTGATCGTTCCAACGAATCTGAGACCTGAACACTCAGGGAGAAGCCGTGTCGAAACTGCTGAGCTTTGACGAAGACGCTCGAAAACAATTGCTGGAGGGGGTCTCGAAGTTGTCGCGGGCCGTCAGCAGCACGCTGGGGCCGCGAGGCCGGACGGCGGTTCTGGATAAGGGCTGGGGCTCTCCAAAGGTGACCAAAGACGGCGTGACCGTCGCTGAGGACATCGAACTGGAGGACCCGTTCCAGAACTGTGCGGTCCAACTGGTGAAAGAGGCTGCCTCCAAGACCGGTGACGCTGCCGGGGACGGGACAACGACGGCGACCGTGCTCGCTGAGGCGTTGTTCCGGGAGGGGCTGCGGTTCATCGCCGCCGGGGCTGATCCGATGTCGCTCAGCCGAGGTGTGCAGAAGGCGGTCGAAGCGGTTGTCGCACAGCTCAAGAAGATGTCCAGGCCGGTTGACGCCAAGGACAAAAAGGCGATCGAAACCGTCGCGACCATTGCTGGTAACAATGATAAGGGAATCGGCAAAACGCTCGCCGATGCCCTCATGAAGGTTGGCAAGGATGGCGTGATTACCGTCGAGGAAGGCCGCGGCATGCAGACCGAGGTCGAATTGGTCGAGGGCATGCAGTTTGAGCGGGGGTATCTCTCGCCGCACTTCGTGACCAACGAAGACGATCAGACCTGCGAGCTCGAAAACTGCCGCATTCTGATTCACGAGGAGAAGATCTCCAATGCCAAGGATCTGGTCCCCCTCTTGGAGCAAGTCTCGCAAGACGGTTCGCCGTTGCTGATCATTGCCGAGGACATTGAGGGCGAAGCACTGGCAACGCTGGTTGTCAACAAGCTGCGTGGCATTCTCAAAGTCGCTGCCGTCAAGGCGCCCGGCTATGGCGACCGTCGCAAGGCCATGTTGCAGGACCTCGCCATCGTGACCGGCGGAAAGGCCCTGTTTAAGGACCTTGGCGAGAAGCTCGAAAGCGTGCAGCTTCCCGAACTGGGCCGCGCGAAAAAGGTTCGCATCGACGCCGACAACACGATCGTCGTGCAAGGGGCCGGCTCGAAGGACGCGATTCAAGGCCGCGCCGAACAGATTCGCCACGAGATCGACGCGACTGATAGCGAGTACGACCGTGAGAAGCTCCAGGAGCGTCTCGCCAAGCTCGCCGGCGGGGTCGCCCAGATCAACGTCGGGGCCGTCACGGAAACGGCGATGAAAGAGCACAAGGACCTGATCGAAGACGCCCTTGCGGCAACGCGGGCGGCTCTCGAAGAGGGAGTCGTCCCCGGAGGCGGGGTGGCTCTTCTTCGGTGTGCGACGGCTCTCAAGAAGCTGCGTCTCGAAGGCGACGAGCAACACGGCGTGCAGTTGGTGCAGAAGATCGTCGAGATGCCGCTTCGCAAGATTGCGGAGAACGCGGGTCTCGACGGAGCGGTTGTTGCCAACACGGTGCGTAAGAATAAGGACAAGGCGTTTGGTTACGACGCCCTGAATGAAACTTATGGAGACCTGTTTGACGCCGGTGTTGTCGATCCGGCCAAGGTGGTTCGCGTCGCCCTGCAGAACGCGGCCAGCGTTGCCAACCTGCTTATGACGACTGATGCCATCATCGTCGAGGAGCCGTCCGAGCCTGAGGACGACCATCACCACGACGACCACGACATGGGGGGAATGGGTGGCATGGGAGGAGGCATGCCCGGCATGGGCGGTGGGATGCCTGGAATGGGTGGCATGCCCGGCATGGGCGGGTTCTGACCCGGGGCCGGTGAACACCACGAATCCGAGGGGTTGCAATCCCTTGGCTTGGTTCCCACACATGCGTGCGATTCAAGCACCACGTTCAAACACGATATTCAAACACCACGTTCAAACATCACGACGGAGACCCCGATGACTCTCAACCCACTTGATGATCGCGTTGTTGTGCAAGCGATGGATGCCGAGGAGACCACTGCGGGCGGGATTGTGCTTCCGGATGCGGCCCGTGAAAAGCCTCAGCGCGGAACCGTGCTCGCCGTCGGACCCGGTCGGCTGCTCGACAGTGGCGAGCGGTGTGCCGTTTCCGTCACGGTGGGCGACGAAGTGCTCTTCGGCAAGTACGGCGGGATGGATATCGAAGTCGATGGCGAAGAGGTGAAGATCCTCCGCGAAAGTGACATTCTCGCCAAGGTCGAGGGCTGACTCATCCATTGAGCGTGAGATCCAGTCGCGCCCACGGGGTGTGACCCGTGGGCTTGTGCCCATCCACTCAAGACTCAACTCCGGACACTCAACAGAATCATGGCCAAACAACTCCTGTTCGACGACCGCGCCCGCCTGAAGTTGCAGCGGGGCATCAATACGCTGGCCGACGCTGTCGCCGTGACGATGGGCCCCACCGGTCGGAACGTCATTATCGACAAGTCCTTTGGCAACCCGGTCGTCACCAAGGACGGCGTGACCGTCTCGAAGGAGGTCGAACTTGAAGACCCCTTCGAGAACATGGGGGCCAAGCTGGTCAACGAAGTCGCAACCAAGACGAGCGACGTCGCCGGCGACGGCACGACCACGGCGACTGTCCTCGCCCGCAGCATCTTCGAGGAGGGGCTTCGCAGCATCACCCTGGGTGCCAACCCGATGATCGTTCGTCGCGGGATCGAGAAGGCGGTTCAAGCCGCCATCGAGTTCCTGGAAGACATGGCCAAGCCGGTCTCCGACAAGCTGGAAATCCAGCAGGTGGGGGCCATTTCGGCGAACAACGACGAGGAAATCGGTGAAAAGATCGCCGAGGCGATGGAAAAGGTCGGCCGTGACGGAGTGATTACCGTCGAGGAAGGCAAAAGCAACGAAACAACGCTCGAACTGGCCGAGGGCATGCAGTTCGACAAGGGGTACATCTCCCCGTACTTCGTCAACAATCCCGAGGACATGAGGTGTATCCTCGAGGACGCCTATATCCTGCTGTTTGAGAAGAAGGTCTCCAACCTGCGCGAGTTCGTGCCGCTGCTGGAGAAGATTTCCCAGTCCGGCAAGCCGCTGTTGGTCGTCGCCGAAGACGTGGACGGCGAAGCGCTCACGGCGATGGTCGTTAACCGGTTGCGGGGCGTGCTCAATGTGTGTGCGGTCAAGGCTCCCGGCTTCGGGGACCGTCGCAAGGCGATGCTGCTCGATATGGCGGTTCTCACCGGAGGCACCTTGATCTCCGATGAACTCGGCATCAAGCTCGATAGTGTTGAACTCTCGCAGCTCGGCCAGGCGAAGAAGATTGAAATCGACAAGGACTCCTGCACCATCATTGACGGGGCGGGCGACGAAAAGGCGATTCAAAAGCGCGTGCAGCAGATTCGCACGCACATCGAGAATACGGACTCCGACTACGATCGTGAGAAGTTTCAGGAGCGGCTCGCGAAGATGACCGGCGGCGTCGCCATCATCTCCGTCGGTGCGGCAACCGAAACCGAAATGAAGCAGACCAAAGCCCGCATGGAGGATGCCCTGCATGCCACGCGGGCGGCGGTCGAAGAGGGCATCCTGCCGGGCGGCGGTGTGGCCCTGCTGCGTGCTATCGAAGCGGTCGAAGGCGTGAAGGGCCGCGGCGACGAGAAGATCGGCGTTGAGATCATTCGGCGGGCGCTGGAATCTCCGATCCGTCAGATCGCCTTAAACTGTGGCGAAGACGGCTCCGTCGTCGCTGATGAGGTCAAGCACAAGGGCACGAACGTCGGCTTCAACGCAGCCACCAAGGAGTACGTGGACATGTACAAATCGGGGGTTGTCGATCCGGCGAAGGTCGTCAAAAACGCCCTCCGCAACGCCGCCAGCATCGCCGGCCTGATGCTCACCACCGACGTGCTGGTGACCCGCACCGACGAAATCGACGGCAAAGGCGAAACCGCTCACGTGGAAGGAGCGGTCCGTTAAAGTTCCTGGCGGTTGGTCCACGATTGGTCGACCAATCCGCGACCATTCTAGATGCGCCCCACGAGCCACCCACCCCGGTGGCTCGTTTCGTGTTCATGTCAGTTTGCCGATCTGTCACACCTTTGCGGAGAACGAATGTGAAAGTTGAAATCAAGGATTTCGCGGTTGATTTGCAGGTAAAAAGCAAAGGACTCGAATTTGAGGTCCGTAAACCTGACGGAACATTTCTCGGCGACCTCGTGGTGACAAACACACAAGTTATTTGGTGTTTGGGAAAAACGGACCGCAAGAATGGGGTGAGCGTTAAGCTGCAAGATCTGATGCAAATTCTAGCGTCCCCTGCGACCAAGAAAGCAGCAATCTCCGCAGCAAAGAAGGCTTAATTAGTCTTACCCTTTCCAAGCACTCCTCGTTCCCAAGCTCCCGCTTCGCAACGCGTCCCACGGAGGGTGAACGTCAGAGAATCATTCCACGCGTCGGAAGCCGAAGCTTCCTGAGTACGCGTTCCCAAGCGGAAGCTTGGGAACGCGGGAGCAATTCAGGAGATGTCAATGAACGAACCAGATCTCCTCAAACGGATCACAGTGGACCCCTCGATCTTCGGCGGCAAGCCGATTATTCGGGGGCGACGGATCGCGGTGGAGCATGTGCTCGGAATGTTGGCCGCCGGTGATTCGACGGAGGATGTTTTGAATGCCTATCCCTGGATGGAGCCGGACGATGTGCGGGCCTGCCTCGTCTACGCGAGGCGGCATGTTGGGCATGAACGAATTGAGACCTTGCCGACGGAAGCAAGTCCATGAGGCTGTTGCTCGACTCCTGCATCTCGCCGAGTGCGGCCAACGAACTGCGACAGGCGGGGCACGACGTGGACTGGGTCGGTGATTGGGGGGCGGATTCGGGAGATGAGGAGATACGCCTCGTTCCCAAGCTTCCGCTTGGGAACGCACGACTCGCGAAGCTTCGGCTTCGCAACGTGTCCAACCAAGAATGAACAACCGACAAACACGCCACGCGTCGGAAGCAGAAGCTTCCTGCCCATTCGTTCCCAAGCGGAAGCTTGGGAACGAGGAGCTACACGGGAACGAGGAGGGGTGAATGAGCCGTACGCGATACCGGATCTTTGCCAACGAAAACGAGTACCCGTACTTCATGACCTGCACGATCGTCGCTTGGTTGCCTGTGTTCACGAGGCCCGAGGCCAGCCAGATCATCCTCGACTCCTGGAAGTATCTTGCGAAGGAGAAACACTTCAAACTGTTCGCGTACGTCATCCTGGAGAATCATCTGCATCTCATCGCATCGGCCCCGAAGCTGTCGACAGCGATGCAAAGTTTCAAGGGATACACAGCACATCGGTTGCTCGAACTTCTTGAGGAAAGTGGAGCGAAAACTCTCTTGGACCAGTTCCGTTATTTCAAGAAGCGGCACAAGACTGAGACCACCTACCAATTGTGGGAGGAAGGGAATCATCCCAAACAGATTCGGACCGACGAAACGATGTGGCAGAAGGTCGAATACATTCAGATGAACCCGGTGAAGCGGGGCTACGTGGACGATCCGCTGCACTGGCGATACTCAAGTGCCCGAAACTATGCCGGACAAGAGGGGCTGATTGATGTCGTAACGGATTGGAAGTGAAGCGGCAATTGGCGCGTTGCGAAGCGGAAGCTTCGCGGTGAGTGCGTTCCCAAGCGGAAGCTTGGGAACGAGGTGGCAGGAAAGAAACCGCACGACGACAGAAATGCCCGTAATGGCTTCCAAACGTGATCACTATGATGTCCTCGGCGTGGCGAAGGACGCTGCGGTGGGGGAGATCAAGAAGGCTTACAAGAAGCTGGCGCTGGCGAACCACCCGGACCGCAATCCGGGGGACGACGATGCCGTCGAACGCTTCAAGGAGGCCGCTGAAGCGTATGAGGTGCTCAACGACCCGGACAAGCGGGACCGCTATGACCGCTATGGGCATGCGGGCCTCGAGAGGTCCGGCGGCGGGGCCCAGTTCCACGACATCGGCGATATCTTTGAGCAGTTCAGCGATATTTTCGAGGGGTTCGGCTTCTTCGGAAGCCGTCCGCGCGGCGAGGGACGTGGACAGCGGCGGGGATCGCATTTGCGGTCGTCGCTGACCATCACCCTGGTGGAAGCCGCGCGAGGGTGCGAGCACGAAATCAGTGTCAAGCGTTCGAAGACCTGCCAGACATGCGGCGGGACGGGAGCCGAACCGGGGACGATTGCCGAAGCGTGTGACTACTGCGGCGGACAGGGCCAGGTCGTTCAGGCCCAAGGGTTTTTCCGCGTACAGACCACCTGTCCGGCATGCCGGGGTTCCGGCCATGTGATTCGCCACAAGTGCACGGCCTGTGCCGGATCGGGCCGGGAGAGCGAGACCGTCACGCTGGCTGTGAAGGTCCCGCCCGGCGTCGACACGGGCATGCAGCTTTGCCTGCGCGGTGAGGGGGAATCGGGCCAGGGGGGCGGGCCGCGCGGCGACCTGTTTGTCGACATTCGCGTCAAACCGCATTCGTTGTTCGAGCGCGAAGGGTCGCATCTGACATGCCGCATTCCCATTACCTATACCCAGGCAACGCTGGGGGCGACCTTGGAGGTCCCGCTCATCCAAGGGACCAAGGAACTGGAGATCCCGACCGGCACACAACCGGGAGACGTCTTCCGCCTGCGCAGCCAGGGGATGCCCGATCCCCACGGCGGCCGCCCGGGCGACTTGCATGTTGAGGTTCAGTTGGTCGTCCCCAAACATCTCGAGCCGGACCACGAAGAGCTGTTGCGGCAGCTCGCTGAACACGAGAAGACACAAGTCAATCCGCATCACAAATCCTGGCTCGAAAAACTGAAGGAACTGGTCACGGGCGACGAGGAGTAGGCGTTGTCACAGCGAAGATTTCCCGTTGGAGTTCAAGCTTCCGCTTGCTTCAGCAGCCTGAAGGCTGAACTCCAACCCCCCGGGCCAACGCCTGACAGGCCGAACCGAACAACCTCATGACGGAAACCAATCGTCATCGACACCCGAGTCAATTCAATGAGTGACAAACCAACGAACGAAGAAACGATGCCTGATCGCCCGGACGACACGGCCGACGATGCCCTCGGCACCGTTGGCGACCCACACGCTCCGCCAGCGGGTGATCCGTTGGCCGAACTGGCCGCCGCACGCGATGCGGCCAATGACCGGGCGCTGCGGTCCCAGGCAGAGTTGGAGAACTACCGCAAACGGGTGCAACGTGAACGGGACGAAGAGCGGCGTTACGCAGCCATTCCGCTTGTTCAGGATTTGCTGCCGGGACTCGACAACCTTCAGCGGGCTCTCGATGCAGCACGGCACACCGACGATTTGTCCGCCATGCTCCAGGGCGTGGAGATGGTCGCCGCCCAGATCGATGAAATTCTCAGCCGGCATGGGGCCAAACCGATCGTCGCGGTCGGGGAGCCGTTTGATCCCAACCTTCACGAAGCCATTCAGCAAATGCCCTCCGCCGAACTTCCGCCCATGACCGTCATCGATGAAGTCGAGCGCGGGTACACCCTCAACGACCGGGTCGTGCGGCCCAGCAAGGTCATCGTGTCCGTTGCTCCGACGGAGAACTAATCCGACAGCGCAGGGCCGATGTGATGAAAAACCGCCAAGACGCCAAATCCGCCAAGAAAAACCGCGTTCACCTGTGTCTGCCGCAGGTTTCGCAACTCGGCACGAGCCTTCGGGCCGACTCTTCCCGACAGGGATGGATTGGCGCGAGAACAGCAGCGGATTCCGTAGGTCTTGCCAACGATTTGACTTTGCGCCCTTGGCGTCTTGGCGGTTCAACCCTGCGCTGTCGTACTAACGCCCCCCATCAAACGCGCCGAGCTGCATGAAGTGCGCAAATTGCCTGTCTCCAGCGACCAATTCCGTGAGAACGGTTGTGGACCTTCGGCCGGACGTTGCGAGACGAAAACGAATTCCGGTTCGAGATTTGGAAACTGCCAGTCTCTCCCGTGAGGAACCCCAATGCCGACATACGACTATCGCTGTCAAAAATGCGACCATGCCTGGGAACTGTTCCAGTCCATCACCGCCAAGCCGGTCCGCAAGTGCCCGGAGTGCGGCAAGTTGTCTGCCAAGCGGATGATTGGTCCGGGGGCCGGCATCATCTTCAAAGGGAGCGGCTTCTATCAGACCGACTACCGCAGCGACTCCTACAAGAAAGGAGCCGCAGCGGCCAAAAAGTCTGAGGAAAAGGCGTCCGGCAAGTCCGACAGCGGCGACGCGAAGAAATCCAAATCCAGCGACTCGAAGTCCAGCGACTCGAAGTCCGGCGACTCGAAGTCCGGCGATTGATCCGGTTCAAGATCGTCTCGCCGCTTCGCCGCACATTTCAAATGTGCGGCGAGAACGAGAAACGTGGGGCGAAACGTACGGCGAAACGGCCGACGGATGCCCGCGACTTGACACTCATGGCCAATTCCCCTTTCATGCGGACAGAGGAGATCCGACATGATACGCCCACAGACCTGTCCGATTTGCGACACGGAACTGGCAACCAACGCGGCGACGCAATCGCCGTTGTTTCCCTTCTGCAGTAAACGCTGCAAGATGATCGACTTGTATCGCTGGACGGAGGGGCAGTATGCCGTCGTCGAACCGCTGACGCCGGAACGGTTGTTTGAGGAGTCGGCCAATGACGATCCGGAGGCGTTCGAAGAGGGGTTGTGAACCTTTCGGGAGCGTGGTGAGGAATCAGACCCACGGGCTGCCACCCGTGGGCTTCTTTGTTGGGGATGAACGATGACGAATGATGGAAACCGTGTGGCGCTGGTCACAGGCTCTGCCACCGGTGTGGGGCGGGCGTGTGCGGTGCGGTTCGCCAGGCTGGGGTTTGACGTCGTCGTCAATTACTCCAAGAGCGAGGCGGAGGCCCAGGAAACCGTTTCGCTTGTTGAAGCGGCGGGGCAGCGGGCGTTGCTGTGCCGATGCAATGTGCGAAACGACGCCGAGATCAGCCGGATGATGGAGCAGATCTCGCAGGAGTTCGGACGGCTGGACGTGCTGGTCAATAACGCCGCCATGACCTACTTCGTCGATCATGCGGACCTCGACGCGATGACCGAGGAGAAATGGGACGACATTCTTGCGGTCAACGTCAAGGGGCCCTTTTTCGTCACACGGGCGGCGCTGCCGCTGTTGAGGAAGGCGGAGTCGGCTGCTGTCGTGAACGTGAGCTCGGTCGCCGGGATTGCGGGGGCCGGGTCGTCGATCGCGTACTGTGCGAGCAAAGGGGCCCTCAACACGATGACCAAGTCACTCGCTCGGGTGCTGGGGCCGACGGTGCGGGTCAATTCCGTCTGTCCGGGTCCGATCGACAGCCGCTGGTTGCTCAGCCAGATGAGCGCCGACGAGCTGCAGGCGATCACCGACGAGTATCCGATTCCACGTCCCGCTCAGCCGGACGACATCGCCGACACCGTGATCTTCCTCGCCACCGGCACGAGCCTGACGACCGGCCAACTGCTCGCCGTCGACGGCGGCCGCACGATGTAACGCGAGACCAGCCGGTTGTTCCCCGACGGTCACCGTTCACGGGTCGGGCAGCTTTCGCTCAGTTCGTCAGAACGGGTTGAGAAGCAGCCGAGCCATCCCGCCGAGGCAGCGGAAACCAATGACGATGATCCTCTGGAGAACAAAATCGGTCGCGTGACTGGAAACGTAAGACGGGGGGGGGGCTAGACTTACGTCACTTCAAGCTGACGTTTCCCCGTCCACTCAGGAAAGGTGTCCCGTATGACCGCCCTCCAGTCTCGCCTCTTCGCGGCTTCGCTTGTCTGTGTTACGATCTCCGGGTGCGCCTCGTCGGGTGTCGGCACTCCACTGCCCAATGGGGGAGGCACGAAGTTTCTTCTTTACGCACCGCCGGAATCCGAATTAGGGTTGTCGATTCAGCAAGTTCCTGGGCCGCCACTTGAGTTTGTGCGAGATCCCGCTCGTGACAATGATCCCGCTCGTCCGGCAAACACTCCCGCCGACTATGTGGCATTTACGACATTGCACCACAGTGATCCTGGTGTCAATTACGAAGGCGACTTGATGACGAAGTCTTATGTCGGTTTGTATTGGACCTGGAACTTCGTCGACGACGTCGAATCGTGGCAGGCGAACACGTTGGTTCTGATCAAACAACACTGAGCGTCGCAAAAGGTGCCAGACCCCGAATCTTCCATGCAAGAGTGGTCCAGACCGTGAACGGCTACGAAGGGAGTCCGTTGATGAGACAATCCGTCAGATCGCCGATGCGACCCGTTCGTCGGGGATTCTCATTGATCGAGTTGATGGTGTCGGTCGGCATCATCTCTGTCCTGATGAGCCTGCTGCTGCCGGCCGTCCAATCGGCTCGTGCGGCGGCGCGGCGGACGCAGTGCCGCAACAACCTGCATCAAATCGGAATCGCGATTCACTCGTTTTACGACCAACACGGCTACTTGGATACAACAAGGCCGCTGAAAGCCATCCTCCCGCAGATGGATAATCGACCGCTGTGGGAGGAGTTTGAGCGGGCAGACGAGACCATCTTCAACGGGGGTGTCGTCGACCAGTCGGGTTGGAGCAGCCCGTCGGCGTACACGTGTCCTTCCGACTCTCTGCTGAGTCGCAGCGCAATGCACGTGAGTTACGCCGTCAACGCTGGGCCGGTGGTGGGAGGCGATCCGGTTCAGTGGTGGAACAGAAAACGTCGCCTGCGGGATGTCTCGGATGGACTCTCAAATACGGCCGCCTTTGCCGAACGACTGGTCATGCTTGTGGAACCGTTTCACTTTCCTGACGAAGTCTCCGACGAGGAGCGGGGAAGAAATCCGCTACGAGTTTTGTGGCGAACGTTAAGGGAGTTCGGTCCATCGGAACTGCGAGAACTTGCGGCGCATTGCTCATCAGCCGAGGTCAGAGCGGTTGCACCGGGTGCTGGCTTCCCCCCTAGCCATCTCTATGTGAACCCTGAGCCGACGTACAACCACCTGCTGCCGCCGAACAACTGGTCGTTTCTGAATGGTGATAACAACAAGGGACCCTATCCCCCGAGTAGCCAGCATGAGGGCGGAGCCCATGTGCTGTTTCTTGATGGCAGCGTGAGCTTCATCAGCAATTCGATTGACAGGGAGGTATTTTGGGCGCTTGGCACGATCAATGGTGGAGAATCCGTGACGCACTGACGGCGGGGACGAGTCGGATAGGTCAGTCGGGGCGCGACTGTCAGCAAGGGAGTCTGCTGTTGAGACAATCTGCCCAGTCACCGATGCCACCTGTTCGTCGGGGATTCTCATTGATCGAATTGATGGTGTCGGTCGGCATCATCTCTGTATTGATGAGCCTGCTGCTGCCGGCCGTTCAATCGGCCCGTGAGGCGGCGCGGCGGACGCAGTGCCGCAACAACCTGCATCAAATCGGAATCGCGATTCACTCGTTTTACGACCAACACGGCTACTTGGATACGACAAAACCGCTGAACGCCATTCTCCCGCAAATGGATCACAGGCCGCTTTGGGAGGAAATTGCACGCACTAACGAGGCTTCGGGGAACGGGGAATTCGTCGATTTGTCAGCATTGAGCAGCCCACCATCATATCTCTGCCCGTCCGATTCTCTTGCGCGGGCCGGGGCATTGCACCTAAGTTACGCTGTCAACGCTCGGCCTGCGGTGGGAGGCGATGAGCTTCAACTCTGGGGCAAGAAACGTCACTTTCGGGATATCTCGGATGGTCTCTCGAACACGGCCGGTTTTGCAGAACGTCTGGTCGTGCTCGCAGAACCAGTCCAAATCCTCCAAGTCTCCGAAGAAGAGCGGCGGAGAAATCCGCTGCGAGTCTTGTGGATGCCGCTACGGGAGTTCGGTCCTTTCGAAATGCCCGAACTTGCTGCGCACAGTCTGTCGGCTGAGGTCAGAGCGGTTGCACGCAGTCTTGGCGTCTTTCCTAGCCACCTCTTTGTTTTCAATGAGCCGACGTACAACCACCTGGTGCCGCCGAACAACTGGCCGTTCATGCGGGATAGCGACAACGTCGGGCCGCAAGGCCCGAGCAGCCAGCATGAGGGCGGAGCCCATGTGCTGTTTCTCGATGGCAGCGTCAGCTTTATCAGCAACTCAATTGACAGGGAGGTATTTTGGGCACTTGGCACGATCAATGGTGGAGAATCCGTCACGCACTGACGGTGGGACGGCTCGCGGGGGCCGTGTTTTTTCTCGTGTTGGCCGTCGGCGGCTACCAGATGACGCAGGTCGACTGGGCCATCTCCGACAATCACGCAGAGCTTCCGGATGTCGCGGATACAGTCGACTCATCGCTCATGGCGCTGCGGTCGGTGCGGTTGGGCGACTTTGACGCGCTCAAGGAAACGCCCCGCTTCACGTGGTCCCAGTTTGTGAAGGTCCGGATCGAAGCGGACTGCGTGCCGGGCCGCTTTCAAATCTCAGACCCCACCAGAAAATGGGGCGAGCCGAGGAAGCATCCGGAGCGGATCCGTGGGTCGCTGGGGCTGGAGATCGTGCGCCGGTCGTCACTCGGTGACGGCCAAGTGGTGGCATACAGGGCTCTTTCGGGGGCCAGTGTTAATCAGGACAACGTGATGTCCTGGTCGGGCAAGACCTGGATTCCCCATATCCGCGGGGATTACCGGGTCCGTGTGATCTTCCATCGGACCAGTCGCCGGGATTCCAACGGCGTTCGCCACCCCTACGAACCGCTCGTCATCGGCAGCTTCGACCTGCATGTCCTGCCGGGTGAGCCGGCGAAGTGATGTTTGCGATGCGGGCATCGCAAACATGCCGCCGACTGGCCCACCTGGGACAACAGGGCGGACCAGCCGGTCACGTTCAAGGTGCGGTCGTTTGGAACTCAGGATGGGAACGAAGTTTGGGACTTTGGTGACGAAAGCCCGACAGTCACGGCGAAATCAGACGGAAACGCGGCCCCCTACGCTGAGGACGGTTACGCGATCACCCATCACACGTTTCAGCGTCCGGGCGATTACCTCGTCCGCGTGCAGCGCCGTCGGAACGATGGTGTCACCGCCACCGCCCGATTGCACGTGCAGATTGGCAAAGATTGACGACGATGTCGTACCATCGCGGCAAATCGCCGAGACCAACCGTGAGACCCATCATGCAACATCGCTGCACCGTTCTACTGTTGTTCTACCTGACGGCGTCATCCGCAGGGGTCACGTCATCCGCGCGGGCAGAGTCGCCGCTCCGGCGAATCGAAGGGGCGGTCCCCGGCCAGTCGGCCGCCGTGGTCGTCGATGACTGCCGGCTGATCCACACAACTCAGATTCTGCCGGTCGACGCCGATGGCCGGGTCGCCGGCGCCACGCCCGGCGACCAGGTTGACCACGTCCTCAGCCGCTTGGGCGAAATCATCGCGGCGAGTGACACGTCGCGGCGACGTGCCGTCAAGCTGAACATTTATGTGGCTGACGCGGCGACGCGTGATCTCGTTCGCCAAAAACTGCCCGGCTGGTTTGGCGATGCCGACCTGCCGGCCGTGTCGTATGTCGAAACGGCGCTGCCGGTCGCCGGTGCCAAGGTTGCGTTGGATGCGGTCATCGCAAGTGCCCTCAAGAACAGCGCGGCACAACCAACGTTCGGCACTCTGAATGCCGGACGCGCGGTTGATTGGAGTGAGCTGCCGCGCGGCGACGTCGTGTACGTTTCGGGGCAAGCCGAACCGGGCGAACTGGCCGAAGCGACGCGAGAAACACTCAATTCCCTGTTGCGCACGCTCCGCAACATGCAACTCGGCCGCCAGCACATCGTGGGGCTGAAGTGCTTTGTGCAGCCGATGAGCGAGGCTCATGTCGTGGACCGGGAACTCCGTCGTTTTTTTGGTGAAGCGACGATCCCCCCGGTCTCCCTTGTCGAGTGGAGCAGCAGTTCGCGGCCCATCGAGATTGAACTGATCGCTTACGCCCCGCCGGTGGACGCCACGGAAACGGTCAGTTTCTCCGCGCCGCCCTGGATGCGTACGTCACCGGTATACAGCCGCGTCGCCCGAATTCATGGCAACCGGAGAATCTACACCTCCGGCTTGTACGCGAACGATGAAGGGGACGGGGCGGCGCAAGTCCAGGACATTTTTCGTTCGCTCAAAGGGATTCTTGCCAGCACAGGTTCCGACGTGGGACATCTCGCGAAGGCGACGTACTACGTGTCCGGAGACGACGCCAGCGCCCAACTGAACGCGATCCGTCCCTCGATCTATGACCCGAAACGCCCCCCAGCGGCATCGAAGGCGTTCGTCAAAGGAGTCGCTGCCGACCGCCGCAGCATCACCCTGGACATGATCGCCGCCCCCGCTCCGTAGCAGCGTGTTGAAGAGTCCCATTCGGCATGCCGCGGCCGCGCTGGCATGGTTCCGATTGTTCTCACTTCCGGCACGGCAACAAGATTCGCGACAGGTGCGCCGGATCGTGATAAACGTGCTCCGTTGCCACAGCCGATCGCTTTCCGAACGGTCCCTCAGCCGTGTTCGGGTTACGGTCGAACAGCGGAAAGTACGCGCCGCAGACATCGGCTTGCAGTCGGTGGCCTGTGCCGATTTGCGCCGCAATCGGTCCGAGGTCGACGGTGATTTCGTAGACTTGGCCCGGTTCGAGCCGCGTGGGACGCACCTCGGATTCACGGAAGCGGCCTCGCAGAATCCCGACCGCCAGGTTCTGTGCGAAGCCGTCGGGATGCACGTCGACCAACTTGACCACCCAGTCGGCGTCAGGCGTGTCCGCCGAGACGGAGAGTTCCGCCTTGGCATTGCCGGCAAACGTCAGCGGTTCGGTGAATGGCCGGGACGTGTAAACCAGCACATCGTCTCGCTGTTCAATCGGCCGCTGGTCAACAGGCCCCCATGTCGCCGACATGACCGGGCGCGATGCGGTGACCGGACAGGCGGGAGCCGGGTCATCCGGATCGGCTCGAAAGCTGTCCGAAACCTCATTTTGATTCGGTGACGATCGATCGAGCTTGCCATCGCCGCCGGCGGTCTGCGCATGCCCGTCGGAATGGAGATAGAACGCCGTTGTTTCAAAACCGTTCGGCGGCCACGTGGCGGCATCGTGCCAGGCATTGTCACCCATCGAGAAGTATTTCACCGGCACATCAACATCTCCTGCGGTTTCGCGGTCCTCTTTCAAGAAGCGGTCAAACCATTTGAGATTCTCGACCGTGCGATCCAGCACAGCATCGGGGCCAAAATCGACGTCGCCCACCTTCGCCCGTCCGATCGAACCATGATCCCACGGGCCGAGGATGAGTTGTTGGCGACGGCGAGTTTGCGGATCGCGAGCGTGCGTGTGCATTCGCTCGAAATTGCCGACCGATTCGCGCGAAAAGAAATCGTAGTAGCCCACGATGTGCTGCATGGGCAACTTGATGTCGATGATCTCGTCGGTGAGTTCAACCCGTTTCCAATAACCGTCGAGGCGCGGATGGGTCAGCATGCCTTTGAGCCAGGGGATTGGCCAGCCGACCTGTTCGTCGACTTCGCTCAGCGGCAAATGCAACAACGTTCGCCGCCAGTCGGTGGTCACCGAGGCACCTTCGGGTTTCTCCGAATTCCCGGAGGCCCAGCCGGTGATCAACGAAATCCGAACCGCTCCGCCCAGGTACAGATTGCGGTAGAAACTACTCCAGGTCGCTGTCGGCGCGATGGCGGCCAGTCCCGGCGGTTTCTCGACCGCCGCCTGCCACTGCGTGGCTCCCACATACGAAGCGCCCCACATTCCGATCCGCCCGTTACACCACGATTGTTCGCCGAGCCACTCGATGGCGTCGTATCCGTCCTGTCCCTCGCTGTTGTATGGGACGAAGTCCCCCTCGGATTGAAAACGCCCGCGGCAGTCCTGGACAACCGCGATGTAACCCGCCGCGGCAAAGCGCTCAGCCGCCGCCTTCGCGTGGTCTTTGTTGTATGGCGTCCGCATCAGCAAGACCGGCGCGCGCGACACCGTCGGCTTGCGATAGATGTCGGTGGCCAACATCACGCCGTCGCGCAGCGGCACACGAACCGTCTCGCGAGACACGCTTTGGACGTCACCTGCGAATGCACAGCGGCATGCAATCAGGGCGAAGCACAACCAGAACGGAAACGAACGATTCATGGCCGACTCTCGGATCAGGATGAGGACTCGCGATTCGCCCCGCGCGACAGGCCCTGCAAGGCCCTCCGAGTCTACCAGCGATCCCGTCATCAATCGACGGCGCGGGGTTGGGGTCAAGGGGGGAACGTGCTTTTTTCGAGGGGAGGATTGTCGGCGGTTTGCCATCGGCGTTGCCTCCGGGCTAACAGGAATCATGGACCGGCGCTCGCCCGGAGCCAACGGCGACGGTCGACGATGGAGAAATCGTACGGCCGTTCTGATATCGTGGAGGCCTGATGATCGACCTCAGCCATTCAGCCGCAGCGTCTCCCCTCGTGCAGACCGTTCCATCGGACCCCGGGACGTCGTGGGTGAGCGACTCCGTAGCGATTGATTCTCCGCCCGACAGCGAGACCGATCCCGCTCCCGAATCGCAGTGGCCCCCCGCGTCAACGCGGACCGGCGTCTGCGGAGCCGTTTCACCGCGTGTGGTTGCCCTGCCTGAGGGCGGCTTTCGGATGTACTACACACAAATCCTGCCGCGCACGGGATTCCCGCAAGGCGCGAACGACTACGGAAATGCAACATCACGAATCCTCAGCGCGACGTCGCCGGACGGCGTGTCGTGGATTCCGGAACCCGGCGTCCGGCTGTCTGCCCGGGAGGGCGGAGCCGGCGAGTTTCGAGTGGTTTCCTCGGAGGTCGTCCCGCGGGCTGACGGCAGCGGCGGCCTGCGGATGTACTACGAATGCTGCTGCGGGCCACAGTCGAAACAGAACTCCATCCGCAGTGCTGTCTCCGACGACGGCCTGCATTGGACCGTCGAGCCGGAAGCACGCCTGGAATTTGAGGGACGCAATCTGACATCGCCGCGCATCCTCTTTCTGGACGACGGACGCTGCCGCCTGTACTGCAGCGAGCGAGGCACAGGGATCATCAGTGCCGTGTCCCGCGATGGCGGCTGGGCGTTTTCCCCCGAGCCGGGAATCCGCATCGCACCGGACCAGCGATTCGATCGTTTCACCGCCTTTGCCCCCGAGATTCTGCGTCTCAAGGCCGGCGGCTATCGGATGTACTACGCGGGCTACGGCGATCCCAAGCGTGCTGACATCCTGACCGCGGTGTCTGACGACGGCCTCGACTGGCAGAAGGCGCCCCGCCCGGTCCTCTTACCGGGAGCCAGTGCCTGGGACGCTGCGAAGTGTTCCGAGATGTGCGTGATCTGGAACGCCGGCGAGCCAACCGCTCCCCGGCAATTCCGCATGCTTTATGAAGCCTGTGACGGCACCGCCGAAAACCAACGAGGTGTCTGGCGTATCGCGAGTGCGATCAGCGTCTTATGAACCATCTCAATGGATGTGTTCCAGGAGTTTGAACGGCATGGCCACTCGCAAAGCGATCTTCATGCTTTCGAGCATCGTGGCCGGTGGGGCGGCAATCACCAAACCAGCCGTGTGTCGCGCCGACGATGCGGGCGCGTTCGCCAGCGTCGACGATCGGAATTTCACGGCGGAGTATGATGGCTCGGAGCAGAAGTACGTCGTCATGGCGCCGGAAGGACTCACTCCCGATCAGCCCGTTTCGTTGTTGATTGCCTTGCACGGGCATGGGTCGGACCGGTGGCAGTTCGTGCGGCAAATGCGAGGCGAATGTCGCGCAACGCGAGATGTCGCCGCAGCCCACAAAATGCTCCTGGTTTCCCCCGACTATCGTGCGAAGACTTCATGGATGGGCCCTGCTGCGGAAGCCGATGTGCGACAGCTCATTCTCATTCTGAAACAGCGTTTCAAAGTTCAGCGGCTGATTCTCTGCGGTGGTTCGATGGGTGGAACCGGAGCCTTGACTTTGACCGCCCTGCATCCGGGTCTCATCGATGGGGTTGTCTCCCTGAATGGTACGGCGAACCTTGTCGATGACACGCATTTCCCGGACGCCATCGCCGGATCGTTCGGCGGCTCGAAACAGCAGGTTCCCCGGGAGTATCGCAAACGCAGCGCTGAGTTTTTTCCGAAGCGGTTTACCATGCCCTTCGCCGCAACGACCGGAGGCAAAGACGACGTCGTGCCTGCCGACAGCGTTCTCCGCCTGATTCGCCGTGTCCGCCAACACAATTCCAAGGTCCTCAGTATCCACCGGCCAAACGGCGGCCACAACACTTCTTACGAAGACACGAAACGCGCATTGGAGTTCGTCATTGCCGCCAGCGAATCCCAGCCAACCGAACCAATGGCTGACGCAAAGGACGTGAAGGGCCGGCACTAACACCATCATTCCGTCGGTCAAGGAGCGTGGGTCAGAGGCCCGGTCTTATCACTCTGCCCTGCATTCTGTTCGCCGTGGTTGCCAAGGAACGGTCAGCTTCCCTCTGATGCGGACAACTCAAGACGATGTCCGCCGATTCTTCCCTGCACGACAACAAAGCAGCAGCGGCAAAAAGAAGAGGACTGCAGGGGATGAGCGTCATGTATCGATGGCGAAAGGAGCCAGGCGCGCGCGTCCAGGGATCGCGGCCGCTCGATGCTCTGAAGGTTCAGGCACCGTGCGTGGTGCGGGTACCGGAGGGTGGCTACCGGATGTTCTACACGGCCATCGGACCCGCGAAACCGTATGCAAAGTGCCAGGGCTATCTTCTGAGTGCGTTCTCCGACGAGGGCCTGCTGTTCCATCCCGAGCCTGGAATTCGCGTCGCGCCGCAACCGGCCGTGCCACAGATGGCGCTCCGAGTGCTTGCCCCGACGGTTGCACGCTGCGCTGACGGACGGTGGCGAATGTATTTCGAATCGCGTGGGTCGGCGGACCGGCCGACTGTCATCCGCAGCGCCGCGTCTGAGGACCTGTTGTCCTGGAAACATGAACCGGGGCACCGGCTGGAAGGCTTTGGCGGCGTCGGAGGACCGCGATTTCTTCCACTCCCCGACGGTCGCGGACGAATCTATTGCTTCGCGTCGGAGTTCGACAATGACGGGATACGTCCTGGTGGCCAGGTTCGTCAAAGCATCGTCAGTGCCGTGACGGACGATGGCCTCCGATTCTCAATCGAGCCGGGTTATCGAATGCGCGACAGGCAGGCAGCGTATGACACGGTCGGCATGACGGCGGCCGAAGTCATCCCGCCACAAGGCGACGACGGCCGTTGGACCATGTTCTTCTCGGCCTGGCAGGATGTTCCTGCGGGAACAGACGTGCCGTTGCACCCGAGCTGCGATCCCGACGCCGCGATCACGGGGCGCAGCGAAGACTTTGCGGCCGCCTCGATCGCATCGGATCTGGCGGGGTACCGGTCCCGGATCTTCAGGGCGTTTTCGCGGGACGGACTTGCCTGGGAGCGGGACGGCTGCGTCATTGAGGGGGATGGAGACAACAGCGACGAACTGGACGCGCTCCACGCGGAGGATATGTCGCTGGTCGAAATCGGAGACGGCCGGTATCGCATGTATTACGCCGCCTGCGATCGCAAGGGCAACTGGCGAATCGCGAGCGCTGTGACTGAAAACTCGCAGCCGACCCTGCCGGCATCGATAACGGGCAGCCCACAAACTCGCAGCTGACCGCACTCCGGTGTTGACAGCATGGTCGGAGCCGAGGAGGCCCGATCAGGCCGCCCCTCCAACCGGCGCCGACCGGCAGAGTCTTTGGACCGGACGCGGAGCCGCTTCTCCGCGGCTAAGGAACTTCGCGGAGATCTGAGGATTGTGCCGCGGTGGGCTTGGATTCCCGAAGTCGGTGGACTTTTGCCGTTGCGTGAAAGTCGCGACACCGGCGGTCGCGAATCGGCGGTGCTGATCCGCGAAGCGGACACGGCAACAGTGCGGCCAACCGGGAGCTGTCTGGTGTCCTGCCGGAGATCAGGCGGCCGGTTTCTCCTCGGTTTTCTCTTTGGGGGCGTCGTCCTTTTTCGGCTCCTCTTTCTTGGGTTCCTCCTTCTTCGCTTCCTCTTTCTTGGGCTCTTCCTTCTTAGCCTCTTCCTTTTTGGGTTCCTCTTTCTTGGCTTCCTCGGCCTTCGGTTCCTCAACAACGACCGGCTTGAGTTCCAGAGCGCCGACGACTTCGAGCGGAGAGAACGCCAGTATCAGGGCGTTGATTCCTTCGGGGGTGCACTCGGTTTGCCAAACGTAGACCTTCTTCAGGTTTTTCAGCCCGTGTAGGTGCTGCAGCCCGGCGTCACTCACTTTGGTTCCGTACACATTGAGATACACCAAGGATTTCAAACCGGCCAGATGGGCCAGCCCGGCATCGGTAATGCCGGTCTTTTCCAGGTGCAGTTTTTCGAGCGAGGTGAGGCCGGCGATTTGCGCCAGCCCGGCATCGGTGATCTTCGTGCCGGCCAAGTTGAGCCATGCCACTTTGGGCAGCGTGGCCACCAGCGCGAGATGTTCATCAGTCACGTCGCTATCGGCCAGATGGAGCGTCACGTCGAGCCGGTCGTCATTCTGGGCAATCGGCATGACGTTCCCGCCCAGCGCCTTGAGGGCGTCAACCGCTTGCTGCTGTTCGGGAGTGAGCGGCTGTTCGTCGTCGGCCGGATAGGCCGAAGAGACGCTCAATAGTACGGCTACGCTGCAGGCAAGAGTGCGAATCCACATGGGATTGTCCTCCTTTTCCGGGGGGAGACAAGTCAACACGACGAGACTCGCCGTTGACGCCACAAGCGTCAGGAGCACGTCGTCGATTACCGTATCGAATCCGCCATGATAATCCATCTGCGGCAGCGTCGCCACAGGCCCTGGCTCCGCACACGGGGGCGGCTGCGCGTCCTTGGCGGTTTGCTATCCGGTTTCGATCCCGTAGCGGCGGATTTTCTTCCAGAGGGTCACGCGGCTCGTGCCCAGTTGTTGGGCGGCTTTCGTCTTGTTGCCGCCGGTTGCTTCGAGTGCCCCGAGGATGCGGTCCCGGTCCTGCTGTTGCTGCGGTGTCAAGTCGGCGATCGCTGCCGGCCGATTATCGCGACGGGAAGGGGACGCCAGCGCCCGGGAAGCGGCCGGCCGGTCGGAAGACCGGACATCATCGGGGAGGTCCAGCAGTGAGATGGTTGTCCCGGCGACCGTGACGAAGGCATGCTCGATGGCGTTTCTCAGCTCTCGGACGTTGCCCGGCCAAGGTGCCTGGATCAAGCACTGCAGAGCATCACGAGCAATGCCGGTCACCGGCTTGCCGTACGTTTTTGCGAATTCCTCCATCAGCGTTTCCACCAGCAGCGGGATATCTTCCCGCCGTTCGCGAAGCGGCGGGAGACCAATTTCAAAGACGTGAATCCGGTAGTAGAAGTCCTCGCGGAACTCTCCGACAGCGACAAGTTGCCGGAGACCCTTGTTCGTCGCAGTGATCAGCCGCACGTCGATGGTGCGCGTCCGTTCGTCGCCGACCGGCTGAATCTCACGCTCCTGCAGCGCGCGCAGCAGCTTGAGTTGGAGCAGCGGAGAGACATCACCGATCTCATCGAGCAACAGGCTGCCGCCGTCTGCCGCCAGGAAGAGGCCCCGTTTGTCCTTGACGGCACCGGTGAAGGCCCCCTTCACATGCCCGAACAGTTCGCTCTCCAGAAGTGTTTCGGGAATGGCTGAGCAGTTGACGGCGATGAAGGGCTTGTCGCGGCGCGTGCTTTGGGCATGGATGGCCCGGGCTGCGAGCTCTTTGCCGGTGCCCGATTCACCGCTCAGAAACACGGTGACGTCACTTTCAGCGGCCAACCGCAGACGCCGAAACACCTCCTGCATGGGGGAACTGCTGCCGACAAGCTGCTCGAATCCCGCCTGTTCGCGCGTCTGCTCTTCGAGAATGGCGATCCGCTCATTCGCTCGCATCAGCGAGGTGACGTCGGTGAACGAGCCGACTGCCCCGACGGTGTGGGACGCCTTGTCGAACAGCACCCGTACGTTCCCGTGAATGGAGATTTCGCGGCCGTCCTTCGCCTGCACTTTGCATTGCTGGTCGCAAATCCCGGTCGGCGGAGCCGCGGCACCGAGCATCTCCGCGATGGTGCCGAAGCCCTTGCAGTTGGGGCCTTCCAGAATACGGCACGGCCTGCCGACGACTTCTTCGGAGGCGTATCCGGTGATCTGCTCTGCGCCCCGGTTCCACGAGACGAAGCGTCCCGCCGCGTCGACGGTAAACAGCCCGTCGGCCATGGCGTCGACGATTGTTTCGAGGATTTGCGGCGATTTGCGAAAATCGAGTTCCATAGGAGTCGTGCCGCCATGTTGGCCATCCGAACAGCCATGTTGGCCATCCGAACAATTGTAACCAAACGCAGCCGAGGACGCTGTCAAATTTGGCTCGCAGAGGTGTGCAAACCGGCGCGTGCCGTGCGGATTCGCACGTACCGGAGTGTGTCGGTTAAGATTCGTCCTCTGATCCGGCGACGAAGAAACGAGCGAGCCTTCGGCATACGCTTTGCCGTGTAAGCCGCCGTATATGGTTTCCTCTCATGCCATGCTGAGTAGCCAACGAGGAGTGAAGATGACGATCATGCGTGCAGCGGTCAGTGTCATTGCGTTGGGAGCGGCGGCGGTTGTCGGATTGACGCTCGCCGCCGAGGCGGTCGAGAAACCAGCGGCTAAGCCGGGCGCCAATGGGAAAGCTGAGCCAGATGCCGAGAACGCGGACGAGGCTCTGAGCCATTTCATGCGCCTTAAGCTCGATGCGTCCGGAAAGATCCTCGAAGGCTTGGCGGTTGAGGATTTCGCGTTGATTAAGGAGGGGGCCCAGGAGCTTCACACGATGAGCAAGGCGGAAAAATGGCGTGTCTCCAACGACGCGCTTTACCGTCAGTTCAGCGGAGACTTTCAGCGGGTGACGAAGCAATTGGTTGCCGCCGCGCAGAAGGAAAACCTTGACCAGGCGGCATTGAAATGGATGGACGCGACGATGAGTTGCATCGAATGTCATCGTTATGCCCGAGGCATCATGCTGGCTGACGCGAATCCCAGGCAAGGAGTGCCGCGATGAAGATCCTGCTTGCGACCGACGGGTCGCCCGCTTCGCACGAAGCAGAATGGTTTCTGTGCCGGGTGCCTTTTCCGGAAGCAGTGGAACTGACGCTGGCGACCGTGGCGGTGGTGCCGCAGTTGGGGGCGATGCGCCGGGAGTTTCCCGACAGCGTGGGGCAGATGCTCGATGAGTACCACGACCATGCCAAGCAGTTGCTGGAGGAAGATGCGGTTCGCTTTGAAGGGATCAACGGTTCGGTGCAGACAGCCGTCTTGAGCGGGCACACCGCTGAGGAACTTGTGCAGTATGCGGAAGAACACGGCACTGATTTAATGGTGCTGGGTGCCCGCGGGCGGTCGCCGTCACAGCGGTTTTTACTGGGCAGCGTGTCGCAGAAAGTCGCCAAGCATGCTCCCTGCTCGGTGCTGGTGACGCGCCCCACGGGGTTCGGAAAGGATGCGGACCGGCCGTTGCGAATTCTCGTTTGCCATGATGGTTCGGAGTCGTCCCAGCGGGCGGTGCGGATGCTGTCCAAGCTCTCGTGGGGTCAGGGCGTCGAGATCATGGTCGTGGGCGTGGTCACACCGGTCATGCACTCAGAGATGCAGATTTTCCCAAAGGCAAAGCCGCTTTGGGACTCGGAGAAAAAACAGGCGGAAGAGGCGCTCGCGTGGGCGGTTGAAGAATTGAAAGCGGCAACGCCCCATGTCTCCTACGAATTGCGCGAAGGGGAATCGGTCGCCCACGAGATCATCGAAACGATCGACCGGCTGGGTGCGGACATGGTTGTCATGGGTGATCGCGGCCATAGCCGCATCGAACGGTTCTTTCTCGGCAGTGCGTCGGAGAACGTCTTGCGTTACGCTGCCTGTTCGGTCTGGATCGTCCGGGGACATCGGGCCGGCAACCGTTTGTGAAGTCCTTTCGCTCAGGAGACAGTCCGATGATCAAGCTCAAGCAAATCCTGGTGGCAACTGACTTCAGTGACTGCAGCGAGCATGCGTTGCGGTACGCGTGCGAGTTTGCCGAGGCATTCGGGGCCGAGTTGCACCTCGTGTATGTCAACGAGCCACCGGCGGCTGCCTACTCGGAGTTTGGTGTCGGTTTCGTCGGCGTGGAGGGAATCGAGGATGACATCAAACGGGGCGCGACCGCCAAACTGGACGCACTGCCCGGTCGGAAGTGGCAGGACAAGCTGACGGTTTCGAGGGCGGTCCTGTTCGGCACTCCGTTCATTGAGATTGTGCGGTATGCCCGGGAAAACGACATCGACCTGATCGTGCTGGGAACCCACGGACGCGGAGCGATTGCCCATATGCTGATGGGCAGCACGGCCGAGAAGGTGGTCCGCAAGGCTTCCTGTCCGGTGATGACCGTCCGACCGGAAGCCCACGAGTTTGTCCATCCGTAACGACTGAAGCGATCAGCGATCAGGCAACAGCGATCAGCCAACAGCGACCAGTTCCTGGCCTGCCCGCACTGGAAATCGTAACGCTGATCGCTGAGAGCTTGTGAGTTTTTCGGAGAAAACACCCGGTGTCTCATCATCTCGGAAAACGTTGGGGACCATCACCGCTGAAATCAGGCTTCGCGCGTCGTCGTTGATTCGAGACACCGGGTGTTTGGGCACGGTTGTTTGGGCACGGGTTGGGAAAAACTCACAGCCTCTGAGGGCCGGGCGGTTTCGGCAAACATCGTGGTTTCTTCATCATCCCATCGGCTTGCGAGAGTCCCGGAGAGTGTCATGTCGCATCCTACACACAGTTCGGAACGGATCGTCATCGTCGGTGGCGGCTTCGCTGGGCTGTCGGCGGCGGTCCGGCTGGCCCAGGCGGGGCTTCCGGTGACGGTGCTGGAGCAGTCCAAGCTGGGTTACGCCGCATCGTCGCGCAATCAGGGTTGGTTGCACAGCGGGGCTTGGTTCGCGCGCGCGCATCCCAATCTGGCCCGGATGTGCTACGAGTCGCTGCTGCAAACGTTGCAGTTCTGTCCGGAGTGCGTCGAACCGCATTACGGCTCGATGGTTTACTTCAGCACGTCGAATGAGACCGGCTTGGGGGAATGGACCCAGGCGTTCGATCAAAGCGGCATCCCCTACAAAAGCCTGTCGCGAGCGCAACTCGAACAGGCGTTGCCAACTGTCGACCGACGGCAAATTCATGCCGGGCTCCGTCTGCCGGACCGGTCGTTTCGTCCGGACGCCCTGCTGAGCGAACTGGCCGCCGCCGCCCGCAACGCCGGGGCGGAGATCCGGCCGGAGACGTTTGTCGACGGATTGCTGACCGAGGACCGGAGCGTCTATGGAGTCCGTGTGGAATCGAACGAAGAACTCCGGGCGCGTCTGGTCATCCTGGCGACGGGGGCCTACAGCCAAACGTCGTTCTCGCACCTCTTCGAACCGGTCGCGGGAAGCCAATCGGACTACCGTTTGGTCCGCCTCAAGACGCACCTGCGAGCCGTGAAACCGGAAACCGGCTGCGATCCGTTCTATGTTGTCGATTCCATCGGGCTGAACCATCTCCCGCATTTCGGGACATCCGTCTTTGGCACGAACCGTTGGCGGGTGGTCTCCAGCACGGACAACGATCAACTCGACGCTGTCGAAACAGAGAAGATCCATGAGCAATTGCAGTTGCTCTTTCCGCAAGGCTTCGGTCCGCATTGCAAGATTCACGACTGGGCCGGCACCACCGTGCAGGCAATGCATATCGAGCAGATTGAACCGGGTGACGCCCCCTTGCCGACGATTGTGGACCACTCGACGGAGCCAAACCCGGTCGACAATGTTCTCAGTATTTTCCCGGGGCGGGCCACACTATGGGCGCATCTGGCGGAGCAAGTCCGCAAGACGGTTCTTGAGCGGCTCGAATCACGTGTGTCGGAAACGTCTCAGCCTCCGTGGGCCGGGTAGCCGCAGCCGGGATGGTTCATGACGGATGTCGGGTCTGTGCAGCAATCCCCTTTAACGCGGTGACCTTGAGAGATTTTCGGGGACAACACCCGGTGTCTCGTCGTCTCGGCAAACGTCGGGGACCATCGCCGCTGAAATCAGGCTTCGCGCGTCCCCATTGGTCCAAGACACCGGGTGTTGGGGCACACGTTGAGAAACACTCACACCCCCGGTGTCTTGCGCACACGATTCCTTCGCTCCGGTAGCGACCGGGGTTTCCACAACGGGCGCTTTGCGGAAGACGCCACACATTGCCGATGCGCATCCCATACACCCTGCGAAGAATAGACACCCTGCGAAAGATTGCGGGCGAGCGATCAGCCTGCCGAGTCAACAACCTCGATATGGTTGATCACCTGTCCGACACCGTCGACGCCGCCCGCAATGGTCTGAGCGATTTGCTTGTGATAGTAGCGACGAACCCGGCCCCGCAGGATCAACACGCCTTCATGGAATTCGCAGGTGATGCCGCAGTTGAAGAGCTCAGAACTCTCCCGCAGCCGTCTCTCTGTTTGGGAGCGGATGGAATCCGCATGGCATGGGTCAGTCACAGTCCTGTGTGTCTTTTGCGGTTTCGCGATCATGTGCTCCGGTTTCCTTCGTACGACAACCCGTTGACACTCGCATCTTCTCTGGATGGCCGGGACGGGAGTTGGTCCCAAGCCCCATGAGAGATGCTTGAGGCACCGCGGCCCCGTCGGTTTCGCGTCCAGCCGTATCAGCAGGATTCGTGCCGAAGTTCGATGAGCAGATACGCTCCTCGAAACGCACTGGGACGCTCAGACACAATTCGGAGCCCCGTGCCTTGGAGCAGGGCGTCAATTCGACGATTGATGTCTGTTCCGAACAGCCGTGTGAGAAGATTGGCCGCTCGGCGCCATATCGGCGGTGTCCGCGTGTTGAGGAATTTGTCGAACACGACGATGCGAGCCCCTGGGCGGCTGACGCGAGATACTTCGCGGAGACAGGTCCGGCCATCGGGCACCACGCTCAAAATGAGATTCAGGATGACGGCATCAAATGACCGATCCCTGAACGGCAGCGACATGGCGTCGGCTGCAATCAGTTGCGTCTGGACCGGTGCCACGTCCAACTTTCCCGCAGCGCCACGCAGCATCGCCCGGCTGAAATCGACGCCAACGATCTCGGTGTCAGTTGGCAACAACGGCAGATCCGCCCCCGTGCCGACACCGACGATGAGCACCCGGTCATCCGCATGCAGATTCAACAACTCGATGGCGTTGCGTCGCGCACGGACGAAGGGCCGGACGCCGATCAGCCGGTCGTAGACCGGAGCCCAGCACGCATAGATGACCCGATTCCAGGAATTCTTCAAATTGCTGTCTCCCGTCGTCCCGACAGGCCCTTGCGGCGTGCGGGTCGGCACGTTTCCGTGCGAATTGGCACGGGCCGTACGCGGGTCCACAACCCGCGTTGCCAGACCGGCGGCTCAAATCTTGTGGCACGCGGTTTGCCAATCACGGTGTTCTTCGTTCACCGATCAGCCGTGTCTGGCCGGTCCACGATTCCCGCGACGATCACGAACAGGACGGTTCCGTTCCAAATTCCTCAGTTTGACCACAGAGTTCCCAAGCCGACGGCTTCGGCATTGACTGAGACTGCCCGGCACACTGCAAACGCCGTGCTGGCATGCCTCCTGAAAACTCCCGGGATCGCGGAGTTTTCGACATTCCTTGAAGCCGCAGGTGGATCCGCTCACTCGTGGGGGGCTGGGGCGGTCTGACACCGATGATTAGGCCGTGTTGACATTCAATCCGTCGGTTTTTCCGCAGGAAATGCGGTCGCACCGGTTGTCCCCACCGGTGCCGCGCAGCGGAAGGAAGCCTGTGCTTGACCGGACGATTTCCCCAGAGGCTTCTTGTCGCGTTGCGACACGGGTTGCGACAACCCGTGCTACCCGAAATCCCCTGCAAAACGGACCGTTCGTATGTCAACACAACCGAGTAAGCCGCTCGGAACGCTGGGGCTGTGGACAGTGAACGAGCCACGTGACGGTCCCAGTGTTCGGTCTCAGGACACGTTTCCGCTGCCTCAACAACGCCCCAGCCACCCGGAAATGAGCGAGCACCACCATCCAACGGATACACCCTGAAGCCGCCGACTCTCCGGCGAAGGGTTGATCGTCACTTCGGTCGTGTAAGAATTGGGAGTTCCTTTCAAAACCCATTTGAGGCAGCAGATTGAGCGTTGATCGTACAGACGGTGTCGAGAAGTTCACGCGAGCGGAAGAACGTTTCCGGCTCGCGGTCGAATCGTCTCCGGCGGCAATGGTGATCGTCAACCAAGCCGGGCAAATCGAGTTAGTCAACCGACAGACTGAAGTCTGGTTCGGCTACGATCGCCAGGAATTGTTGGGGCGGGAAATCGAAATGCTCATCCCGCAGCGGTATCATGCGCATCATGTCGGCGACCGCGACCGCTTTCTCGCCGCACCCGCAGCGCGGCCGATGGGGGTGGGCCATGACTTGTTCGCCCGTCGTAAGGACGGCAGCGAGTTCCCGGTCGACATCAGCCTGCATCCGATCGAGACAGAGGACGGTGTCGTCGTGATGGCCCATATCGTGGACGTCACGGACCGGAAACGGGCCGCGCTGGAGACGCAACGGCGGCATGCGATGGAGCGTTTGGCCCTGTTGGGAGAACTGGCCGCCGGAGTCGCCCACGAAATCCGCAACCCGCTCGGAGTGATCCGCAACGCCGCCTACTACCTGCAGATGATTCAGGACACCCTCGACCATGACGCGCGCGAATCGATCGTCGAAATTCAGCAAGAAGTGGACAAGGCAAACCACATCGTTGGTGACCTGCTCGACTATGCCCGCGCCGCGCCGCGCCAAATGGCCGAATTCGATCTGGCCCCGTTGGTCCGCGAGCTCGTCAGCCGGCACGAGTGGCTCGCTGCCAGGGGAGCCGTCCGGCTGAGCGGAGAGGCGGCACCGGTTTACGTGCGCGGCGATGCGGGCGAAGTCGAACGGATTCTCACGAATCTCATTCGCAATGGCATGCAGGCATCCGCGGCGGACGGTACAATCACCATCACCTTGCGGCCCGATGCCGCCGTTGCGATTGTGGACGTCAGCGACGAGGGCTCCGGAGTTTCCGAAGAGAACCGGGTTCGGGTTTTTGACCCCCTGTTTACGACGAAAGCCAAAGGGATTGGATTGGGATTGGCCGTTTCACGTCGGTACGCGGAACGTAACGGCGGAGCCCTGGAGCTCGTCGAAAGCACAGGTCCCGGAGCAACATTTCGGCTAACGCTGCCGCTGTCTGAAGGCGAATAACCCGCAATGCACGGCGTTTGTCCCGCGACGATGTTCCCCGACGTCATTGCGTCCTCAAGAGGGACGGTGAGCCGGGGATGCAACGCACAATGGGGGGCCCCACGATGGCACGCGAGATGATCGGGGCCGTAGCGTGAGCGACAACTCTCCGGCGGGATCCGACCATTACGGGCCCAGCTCACAGGGAATGGCGGTGCTCATCGTCGATGACGATGCGGGCATCCGCAGCAGTCTGTCGCGCGTCCTGCGGCAGGACGGCTATCGCGTCGACCTGGCCGAATCGGCTGCCGATGCGATCGACCGGGACCATTGGTCGGACTACTTCGCCATCCTGCTGGACCGCCGGTTACCCGACAATTCGGCGGGCGACCTGCTTCCCCGGATCCGCGAGCGTGCTCCCGAGGCGGCCATTCTGATCATCACGGGGTATGCCGATCTCGAAAGCAGCATGGCGGCGATTCGCGAGGGTGCGGCGGACTATCTGTTGAAGCCGGTCGATCCTGCGGAGCTGAGGGCGCGGCTGCTGAGCTTGGTGGAGCTCAAGCGTGTTCGGGACGAGCTTCGCGAACGGGACCAGCAAATCCGCTTCATGATCGAGCATCTGCCCGCCGGTGCCGCCTATGTCAATTCCGAGACGGGCCATGTCCGCCCCAATCAGACCGTCGAGCGGATGACGGGCTACACGGCGAGCGAACTGGGAACGCTCGACCACTGGTTTGAGAAGCTGTGCCCGCAGGACCGCGAAGGCCGCCATGCCGATTACTTGCAGGATCGTGCTGCGGGGTTTCCAAGCACACGGGTCATCCCGATTCGACGCAAGGATGGAAGCGAGGTCCTCGGCGAATTCAGCCGCTACCGTTACGACAACCACGAAGTCTGGCTGATCAACGACATCACCGAACAGCAGCGCGTCCAGGAAGAACTGAGGCACCAGCGGGATTTTCTGGAACGTCTGGTCGAAACGGCCCAGGTCATCGTTCTGATCCTCGATACGCAGGGCTGCGTGGTTCAGTTCAACCGCTTCATGCAGGACCTGTGCGGCTATCGTCTCGAAGAAGTCGTCGGCCGGAACTGGTTTGATGTCTTCCTCCCGGAAAGCGACGCGGAACAGCTCAAGCGGCTGTTTCAACACGTCGTGGGCGGCGAAGAAGTGAGCGGGCACGTCAATGCGATCAAGACTCGCGACGGGCGGCAGCGGCAAATCGCATGGTGGTCAAAGACGCTCAAAGACGCCGACGGACGAGTCACCGAGGTGCTCTCGATCGGCCATGACGTCACAGCGCTTCAGGAAGCGCAGGCGAAGCTCGTCCAGTCCGAGCGGCTTGCGGCAATCGGCCAGATGATCACCGGACTCGCGCACGAGAGCCGAAACGCGCTGCAGCGGGCGAGCGCTTGCCTGGACATGCTGTCGCTCGACCTCGACGGCCAGCCGCAGCAGCGGGAACTGACCCGGAAGGCCCAAGCTGCGCTGAATGAATTGCACCGGCTCTATGAAGAAGTCCGCGGTTACGCGGCTCCCGTCAAGCTCTCGCTGGGCAAATGCGACCTCGCAGACGTCTGGAAGACATGCTGGCAGCACGTCGCGCAGGCTCACGAAGGCGTGGCCCTCTCACTGCACGAGCAGATGCTTCGGGCAAGCACTGTGTGTGTTGTGGACCGGCATCGGATCGAGCAGGTGTTTCGCAACGTGATGGAGAACGCGGTCGCCGCTTCGCCCGCTGGAGGAACGGTCACGGTCACGTGCCAGCCGTACAAGCTGAACGGCCGGCCCGCCATCAGCATCGCCATCAGCGACCAGGGCCCCGGTTTGACGGCCGAACAGGCTGAGAAAATCTTCGAGCCGTTCTACACGACGAAGCAAAAAGGGACCGGACTCGGCATGGCCATCGCCCAGCGGATCGTCGAAGCCCACAACGGCACGATCGCCGCCTGCTCCGACCCGGACGGCGGCACGACGATCACGATCACGCTGCCCACGGAACCGCCGTAAGCCCGCCGCCGTGACTGGCACCCGTTGCATTGGCAACGCGGCCTTCACTTCTCTCCCACAACGGCCCGTGTTGGTCGCGTGGGGCTGTTTCCGCGATGAGAGAGGAAACTGCCCGATGCACAATCCACAGCTTGCGTGCGGCTGTGGTGTGCAGCGGGCAGCCCCGGAGTGACGCGATCGGATCGGGATCAGTTCCCGGAGGCGAAGCTATATCCGCCGGCGCCGCCGTAAAGAAGGCCGACGTAGCTGCTGGTGTTCGTATTGACAACCAAGCCCAAATCGATGCTGGAGAAGTTGTCCTGGTAGGCGGTCGCGCCATGTCTCCCACCGCTGATGGCACTGCTTCCGGATCTGGTGGAATCGGTTCCGACCACAAAGCTTTTCGTGGCGGGGTCGAGCAGCAGGCCCGAGATGATACTTGTGCCCCAGGCATCCGCTGCGCCCATGCCGCGGACGCTCATGCCGTCGTTGTCAGTCAGGACCTGCATGTCGCCCAAACCAAGGCTCTGCAGTGTCGAGTGCGGGACGTGTCCGTCGTCAGCCGTCACGGGACCGGCGAGAAACAGGGCGGTCAAGGTCGCGAGTGTAGCGGTCAGTTTCATCGTGTCGTCTCCTGGAGAAGAGTTGTTCGTTTCCTGGAGCCCGGCGTGAGCGACACGCCGCGAAAGTGACTCGGCTCCGGAATAACTCTCAACCTACGGAGAGTCCGGCCATCCACAAGAACGTTTGGACGGCTGCGGCACAAAATGAGATGAATTCGTTGGCCTGTGGTCGAACGGCGACAGTTGATCCAAATGGCCACGATGTTGCCGAAACGCCTCAAACGGACCGCGGACACACACTTTGGGCCGGGCGCTGCGAGCAGATTCGTGCGACCGGTCCCAGAGCGATGGCGGGCCGGAATCTCTTGGCGGCTATTCGTTGAGGGGCGGCAGTGCCGAGAGCCGGTCGCGAATGAACAACCGGTTCAACTCGCCCAGAAATGCTTCCTCGGGTTGCACGTTCAGCGGAGAGAATTTCTTCGGGTCAACCTTGGGTTTGACCACCACGAGGACGGCGTTTTTCTGCCACTGTTCGAGAAACTGGGGGATGGGCGTGCGGACGTTGCCCCGCGCCGGATCAGCCAGATAGACGTAGTAGCCGTCGGTGCCCCGATAGACCACGAAGTGGTCGAATCCGTTCACCACGATGCCGACGATCAAAGGAATCTTGGAATCTTTCAACTTGTCGAACGACAGCTTGCCAATGGTCGAGGAGTACCCCATGCGGACGGCGAGCTTCCGCAAGTCGGTGAGCGAAAGGCCGTTTTTGATCCGCTCCTTCATCTCCTCGTCTGTCAGCATTTTGAGGACTTCCTCAAGCAGCCGAGTTTCCGTCATGTCATCCCCCCAGTGGTAGCGGATCAGCGTGGCCAGTGCGGCCGCCCCACACGAGTAGTCGCGCTGTTGCATCACAATGTTGTGATTGCGGATTTCCAGCCAACTGCGCGTGTAGCGGCGGAAAGCCTGCGTTTCGTCGCGGACCGGTGTCCGAACCGGCGGCTTCGTCTGTGCGTGAAGCTCACGAGCGACCCCCAACGAGCAACAGACGGCGAGAATCGTGCCGAACAGAATTCGATTGCAACGGGGACGCATCATGAGGTCCTGAAGAAAGTCGGGCCGTGGAAAACGTGTAGGCCGATTGGGAGGTATTGCCGTGCACCGAACGGACGTCCCAGGTGTTGCAATGGCGAGCGCCGCCGCCGCGCCGTCGCTCCCCCCCCCCCATTAGAAGGTCCACGTCGCTCCGATGATCGTGTCAATTGCGTCGTCGTTGAGCCCGAAGGTGACGAACGGCTCAACAAGCTTGACCGAGGAGTGTGTCTTGGAAACTTTCCGTTTGTTGATCGTCGCCGCGAGCCGGACCTGCATCGGCTCCTGAGTGCTGCCGCCGACGTTCGTTCCGTTGACTTCATACTCTCCAATGAACGATCCGTTAAATGTGGCACTGAGGGTCACATTCGGATTCACAGCGAACCCGACGCCGAAGCGATAGATGAACTGGCTTCCCGGCTTGACCTTCGTGGTCCCGTTGAATTTCTCCTGAAACCGCTGGCGGTATCCCCCGCCATAAAACAGCACAAGCGGATCATAGTTCTGAATAAACGTGATCGCCGAGGTCAATGACCAGAACCCTTCGCCCAGGTTTGAGCCGGGTGTCGTCAAAGCTGTCAGGAAGTTGCTCTCTCCGGTCGGAGCTGAAAACGAAATTGAGGCCAAGACGTCGGGATAGAACTCATTGCCGACAACAAGTTGCTTGAGTATCCCGGCACTCACATCTCCAATGCCTCCGGTGCTGGTGGCCGAGTCCTGTCCCAGAAACGCGGACTCACTATTCGACCAGCCAAATGGAACATTGACGAATGCCTGGGTGTACTCAAAGATGCCCACTCGCAGTTGCAGGGGCACCATCAGCAATCGCTGACGACGCTCCGCCTCGGCAATCTGGATGAGTCCGTTGACTTGCTGAACGCCGACAAAGTCCACCTTGTCGTTGAGGTATTGAAGCGAAACGTCGAACTGCATTTCACCCGGTTTGAGCAGCACTGTTTGTTGGCGGAGGAACCGCAGGCTCGTGTCTTCGGGGGCCTCACCAAGCTTCTGCTCGTCCGGATTGGCCGCTTTCTGGCGTGCGTTGCCCGGCCCCGACAGTTGCGGACCACCTAAAGCCGGATTGTCGCCCGGGTCCGCCGAAGGAGCCAGCAGCGGCGCCAGATCGACCGGTCCCCCGTTTCCTGGTTCAGGGGGTTCTGTTCCGTCGGGCGTCGGCGGCGGCTCGAATGCTGGCGGATCGTCCGCCTCGAACAGGGAGACCCGACGAGGACTATTAACGTGGGGCGTGGTCAGGTCACTTCCCTTCCGGCGGCCCGTGTCGTCACTCAGAAGAGTCGACACGGCGGTTGTCTTCTCAGCGACCCGGGTGGGCACTGCCAAGGCAGGGCCATCCGACAATGTCTCTAAGGCGTGCTGTTCGTCGAACAGAGAGGCCGTCGCCCCTGACAGGCGAATGGCGGTGTCCGGACGCCGAGGTGGCACCGGAAGCGATTCGTGGCCATCGCACATATCCACCGGTTGCAGCTCCGGAGCAACGGCAGTCGGAACGACCTCGACCAGCGTGGCCGTTGGGTGGGGCCGCCATCCTTCCACCGGTGGCGCACCGCCAATGCGCGGCTCGTCGCCGGGATCTTCGTCGCCGACCGAAGCCGGCAACGTGGAAACGGCCTGATCCTCAACCGATGCCTCGCCGGTTTCGCCGCCCAGATCGAGTGTGACCCACCCCGGTTGCGCGGTGTCGCCGTCTGTCTTCGGGCTCGCGTCGTCTGTCTTGGGACTCGCGGCGATCGTGTGTTCGGCGAGGGCCTTCTCGTCGCAGCATGCCGCGTTGTCGCACGCCGAATCGTCGCGAGGCTGCTTTGGAGTGTCCGCCGTCGTGGCGACGGAGGTGTCAGGCTCGGAAACAGGCTCCGAAGAAAGCGGTGGCGCGGCCGGTTCCGCTGTCTCGATGGGGAGGACAGTTTCGCGAGCAAGCGACGAAGTGACCGGCATCGGTTGCGCCGGTTCACTGACTTCGACCGGCTCGCTCGCTTGGCTCAATTCCCCGGCTGCTTTCGACGCGCTGCTTTCGGCAACCTTCGATTCGACGTCCCTGCTCACGTCCGAGAGCGATGGTTTCGGCTTGTCGGCTGGCCGAGTCGTCTTCGACGTGATTTTCGGGGTCCGTTCATTGATGAAAGGCTTGGCAACAGCCGGCGGGCCGGACGCCGAACTCTCTGCTGTGGTTCGATCGCGGCGACTAAAAACGACGGGAAGGCGATCGCGGCCTTCGGGCGTTTCCGGACCCGGTCGAGAAGGCAACGTCTTGGTGGCCTGGCTGCGATTCGGAGTGACGACGATCGCCGGTTGCGAGTCGTGCGCGGCATTGAGCGTTTTGTGAGCGGTCGGGCCATCGACAGCCGCAGACGGGCTCCCGGCATCGCGCGGCACCACGGTGAGTTCCGGACGTTCGTCGAAAACGGCGACACGGCCCGGTGTGGCATCCCTGGTCGAGACGCGTCCCGTCGATTCGCCAGCCACGGCTGCCCACCTGGAGCCGCCGGTGGCGGACGCCCGCCGTTCTGCAAGCGTACTGTTGGGGGATCGCCATTCCGGCTCGTCATCGATCGTCGCGCTGCCAGCGGATTCGTCTCCGATACTGGCCCAACCAGTCGGCCTTTCGGCGATCGCGTTGTCGGCAAGCTTGGCTTGCCCCTGGTCCGCAGTGGAGAGCGAGTCAGTGGAGAGCGCGTCAGTGGAGAGCGAGTCAGTGGAGAACGAGACAGACTGGCCTTCGATTGGCTTTTGCCGAGTTGCCTCGTGCGAACCCGCCCATGACGGCGTTCCTGACGCGATGGCAGCATCGGGAGCCGGATCGCCCAATGATGCGGTGCCCGGATTCTCAGCAATCACCGCTGCCGGCTTGGAGGAGACGGCTGCAATCGCCGAGGTATTCTCGGGAGCCTCTTGGGAGCGGACGAATTCCGACCAAAGGACTGATCCGCAAAGCACGAACAACGTGCCCGCAGTCCAGACCGCCAGTCGCTGCATCGGAATAAATGAACGTCGGCGAATCATGAAAACTCCGAGTGGACGAACTCCTGCGGATGCCCGCAGGCGCGGCGCCTCTCTGTTGGCCATGCTGTCTTCAGGTCATCCGAAAATCCCCGACGATGCCAGGCAGATACCTGGCATCGTCGGCGTCGCCTCAGTACGTCCATTCCAGGCCGAGAATGAATCCGATCAAATCCAGGTCTCCGTCATGAGCGTTCGCCGTCGACGTGACGTCACCGCCAAACGGAGGCGGCCCGCCCTGAAGAAACGCGAACGACTGGCTTTGAGCGGCTACTTTGCCCGTATTCCAGTACTGGTATTCGATCCCGCCGCGGAGGGCTAGCTGTCCCCAACAACACGAACGGATTCGGTATTCAAGTCCCAGTTGCGTCTCGGCGATATACACGTTTTCCTTAGCCACAGAAGCGTTCGCGTGGTTTCGGGCGTTCGCACTTCCGGGCGGATTGGCTGTGAACGCAGTTGCGTCTGTGAGCACCGAAGCCATCGTGTCTGCCCAGAGGGCCGAGCCGCGGAAGTTCCAGAAGAAAAACCACCCCGAACAGGGGTGAATCTGTCGGGAACCACCGATCGACGCCGTGAAACCGGTTCCCTCGAGAGAATTCGATCCCATCGCCAGCCCGTACAGATCGACGCCGTTTCCGACCTGCCCGTAACCAACAGTCTGGATGTAACGATTGAGGTCTGCGTAGCGGGCACCGAATGATGTGTCGATTTGCCAGCAGTGAACGAAAAATCGCTGCGTCAATTCAAAATCAAGCACATTTGCCGTCAGGTGATAGTTCTCAACGATCGTGGGGACGAGGTTTTTCGGCACTTCGGGATCGGGATCGACGTTGTTGACGCCGAATCCCCAATAGCGGACACGGACACCCCAACCACACTTCTGCAAACCGATCCACGTGCGGACGCCACCGCCCAAGGTTCCACGAGGATCCCCCGACCACTGGCGATTGGTGATCAAGTCAGTCATCGTCACACTCTGGGACGGTTCGTCGATCGGGACGAGGAAAGTGCCCTCAACACCGGCCACAAGACTACCGCGCCCTCTGCCGCCCCAATTATTCCAGACATCCCCCCAGCCGTTCTGGATGAAGACCGGTCCCCCAGCGCAGCCGGTTCCGGAGCAGGACTGGCAGTCCGGTCCGCAGTTCGGCCCACATGAACCGCCACAAGCCCCATTGGCAGACCATTCCGGGCCGTACGCGCCGTCTGGCGGATACGGACCGGCGACCGGAGGCGCCATCGGTGATTGGGCAGTGGGGTCAGGCGGTCCGGGGACCGGCGGCGGAGCCGCGTTCTGCACGTGTTGGACGAGCGTGATATCTCCGCCGCTCGCCATCGCTTGTTTCGTGGGGCTGTCCTCCGGAAAGAACGCCTCCAGGCTTTCCAATGTTGCGTCCGTCTGGGTCGACGGGATTTCGGCGTGCAAATTCGTCAGCGAGACGCTGGCGAACAAGATGCCGCCCAAGACTGTGATGTTCCGTGCCCTCGTCATCAGGCTTTCCTCTCCATTGCCAGGGTCGCTGACCAGGAATCTGGCAGCCACCACACTAAATGCCCCCCCCTCTCGGACAACCGCCGACAGGGCCTCAATCCTCATTGAATCGCGAGAAACGTCGTGCCCCCAAACTCATGCGGGTTCGATCCTGGTCCGGGCCCCCTCACCCCTGCCGCAGTGAATGGTGTTTCAGAGGTCAAGACCAGAATAGGTGGCACATGCCGTTTCATTGGCTCCACCGGCAGATGGCGCCTGATGACAAGAATCGTCACGTTCGGACTAACTCCTCAAACGAAATACTCCTAAAGCGACCCCAACTTGAGAAAAAAGGGGGCACCACCTTCGCTCGACGACGTAGGCGACGGAACGCTTAAATATATTTATATCAGTAGTTTAACGATGGTTTTGACATGTGCCGACGCGCGGCTCGGACCGCCCGGCTTTGTGAAAAACTTGACACAGCAACTTTTTCGGCAAAATCTGCCAGTTTCGTTTGACTGTGGTTGTTTGGGTTGCTTAGGGTGATTGAGTAGCTTGACTGGCGTGCCCAAAAGTGTGTTGCTTCTGAGCAATCGCCAGTCATTGGAACGCTTGAGACATTGGGAGAACTTTGATGAAGACTGCTATCGCTGCATTCGCTGTGTTGTTGGTTGTTGGTGCAACTCCTGCTTTCGCCGAAGATGGCCAGGTTGCCGACTCGACGCTCGCCGCCATCGGTCTGGGCGACATGCAAGTTGTCTCCGACGCCGAAGGCATGAACGTCCGGGGTATGAGCTCCAGCGCCATGTCCATGGGCACGAGCCTGATCTTCGGTCAGTTGATCGATCCTGCGACGAAGAGCTTCGTGGTCGGAAGTGACGTCAACACCGCCGGCTCGACCGCCACGAACGGTGGCAAGAACATCGTTTCGCAGGCGAGCCACTTCCAGGGGTCCTCGCTGGGACTGCAGCTCGACGTGTCCACGCTGACCAGTAACTTCTCGGGAATTCTCGGTGGCGTCGCCGGCGGAAGCGGACTGGCCGTCGCTTTCTGAATCGACTGACAGACCGATTGAGTTGACGCTCGCCCCTCGCCAACGCTGGCGGGGGGCGTTTTCGTTGGTTACGAGTTTCAACGGCACAGACCGAAACGTCGTTCCGCGAATCAATATTCGTCCGACGGATCGGCAGGATAAATTGGCATCGCGTGGGACGTTCGTTGTATCCTTGAAGAGACCCTGGAGACATGCTCCGGGCAAATGCCTTCCCGATCATCAGCTGTGCTGCGTCCGCCCGGCTCGTGGCTTCCGAGCAACCGGACGCGATCGGCTGATCCGCTGAGAGTCCCACCCCCCGTCGTCTTTCAGACAACCGAACTGGCAACACGCCTCGGTCGAGCTTCCATCATGCATCCACATCGATTGACTCCACATCGCCGCCGATTGGCCCTTCGTCGTCCGTGGCATTGGCCGCAACTCCTCCCGCTCATCGCGATCTTGCTGACGGCAAGCGTGGCGGCCGGCCAACAGCCCGACACGGCGGCCTCGGTCGTCGGACAGTCGCCGGCGTACGGCCGGCTGGCCGATCCGGCCGTCGCGAGCAGTCTGAAATTGACGGACGAGCAAAAGGCGCAGGTCGCCGAAGTCCTGCAGCAACGCGACGCGGCCCTCGCTGAGGCCGAAGAAGACCAGAAGGCGACGATCACTGAACAGGCGGACCACCAACTCGCTGAGATGTTGACGCCCGACCAGCGGGAGATGTTCACCGCCCTGTTTCTCAAGCGGCTGGAGTTCAACTTCCGCTACCAGAAATGGGCCGACGTCCTGGACTGGATTGCTGAGGAATCGGGCCTGTCGCTCGTGATGGATGCCCCGCCGGCCGGGACCTTCAATTACAGCGACAACAAGGAATACACGCCCACGGAGGCCATCGACCTGCTGAACGGATGGTTACAAACGAAGAACTACGCCCTCGTCCGCCGGGACCGGCTGCTGATGCTGCTCGATCTGTCCGACGGCGTTCCCCAGGGGGTCATCCCGCGGGTACCGGCCGAAGAATTGCCGACACGTGGCCGGTTTGAGTTGGTCATCGTGCTTGTCCCGTTGGGGGAACGGCCCGCTGCCGGAGCGATCGCTGAGATTCAACCATTGCTCGGCCGGCACGGAAGCGTGGAACCGCTCGAACAGACGAAGCAACTGCTCATCACCGACACGGCGGGAAACTTGCTCGCGATTCGTGCACTTGTCGAATCGCTGCCGGTTCCCTCGTCCCCGTCGGCGCCGCCCAAGCCGCCCGATCCCGTTCTGGCGGCCTATCCCATCGTCCATGCCAATCCGGCCCAGGTCGGCGAAGTCCTCACGCAGATGTTGTCCGGGAAGGTCTTTGTCGACGGTGCCGCATCGCAGGTGACCATCAACGCGGTTCCCGGCGAACAGGAGAAGGCGAAGGCCATCATCGCCCAACTGGAACAAAACCAGGGGCCCAAGCAACAGCCCCGGCTCGATACCTACCCGGCTCCCCGCACCAACACGGCGGAAGTGACCGCCACGTTGCAGTTGGTGGCGCCGGATGCACAGATTCGGGTCAATTCCGCCACTCATCAGCTCCAGGTCTGGGCGAGCCCGCAGGATCAGCAGAAGGTACGCGACACCCTCAGTCAGTTGGGCGCATCGTCGGTTGATGGCGAGCCATTTCAACTGGAAGTCTATCCCGTCCGCGGCATCACCCCCGAAGCGGCGACCTCGGCGCTCACGACGGTACTGCCGGAGATTCGGGTGACGGTCGATACGACCGGGAACAAACTGATCGTCGTCGGCTCGCTGTCCGACCATCAAGCGGTCGCGCGGCTGCTCGATCAACTGCGATCGCAGGACGATCCGGAACTGGCGACGACGGTCCGGACCTATCCCCTCACCGGGGTCGACAGTCGCGTCACGTCGTTGTTGGCAACGCTCGTTCCGCGGGCTCAAGTCAGCGTCGACAGCGCGGGAACGAAACTGGTCGTTGTCGCAACCGGGGCCGATCACGAACAGATCGCCGACATCCTCAATAAGTTGGAAGACGAAGATCCGGCGCTCAAGCGATCGATGGTTTCGTACCCGCTGGACCGCGAACTCGAACTGGCGACGGTGACATCGCTGCTGACAACCGTCGCTCCCAAAGTCCAGGTGACTTCCGATGCGGCCAATCACCGCCTGCTAATCATCGCCACGGCTGCCGAGCATGAAACGATCGCCGCGACGATCCAGCAAATTGCCAAAGACGCGGGGGTCGAGTTGCCCGAACTGCGGTTCTATCCCCTCACCCGGGTCGACAGCAGTGTCACCTCGTTGTTGGCGACGCTCGTTCCCCGGGCTCAAGTCACCGTTGATGGATCCGGGACAAAGTTGGTCGTCGTCGCAGCCGTTGCCGATCATGAGCAGATCGCCAACATTTTGGAACAGGCGGGAGACGAAGACCCATCGCTCAAGCGATCGATGGTTTCGTACCCCCTGGACCGCGAGCTTGAACTCGCAACAGTGACATCGCTGCTGACAACCGTCGCTCCCAAGGCGCAGGTGACCCCGGATGCGGCCAATCACCGGTTGCTGGTCATCGCCACGGCGGCCGATCACGA
>JAJDEI010000004.1 GCA_029259845.1 Planctomycetaceae bacterium
ATCATGGCCGACCAAATCGCCACCTGGGAACACGACCGCAACGCGAACAAATCAACGATCGACTGGCAATTCACCACCGCCGACGCACGCATCAAACTCCGACGACTCTATCCATCATTCCATGATTGACAGAGCACTAGGTCGTGTTGACATTCGATCCGTCGGTTTTTCCGCAGGAAATGGGGTAGCACCGGTTGTCCCAACCGGTGCCGCGCAGCGGCAGGAAGCCTGTGCTTGGCCGGACGATTTCCCCAGAGGCTGCTTGTCGCGTTGCGACACGGGTTGGAACAACCCGTGCGACCCGGTTCGTATGTCAACACGACCTAATGCGTTGCCAAACTCGGTATCCGGGTGGAAACGCAAACGATTCCGGTAGCGCCTCGACAGCGTCGCGCGTTTCCTGAAAAGGCGAGGGCGCGACACGAGCCGGGGAGGGCGCGGCTCTCATTCCGGCATTTTTTCTGCCGAAATCCTTGTCGCACCCCGGAATTCCGTCATCATACGGGCGGCTAGTTGCGTAGAGAGCGCCACGGATCGAACCATATCTATCTGCGAGGAGCGTCTGCCATGTCCACAGGACGAAAGCGTTTGTTGGCCAGTGCGGTCTTGATCGTCGGTGCGGGGGTTGGGTTGGCGTTTGCCCAAACCAGAGAACGGATCGCTCCGGAGTCGCTGCTCCCCAAGGAGTCGTTGCTGTACGTCGGCTTCGCGGGGAGTGCGGAGAACGAAGAGGCGTGGAAACAAACGGCGGCTTACGAGGCACTCTCCGAGAGCGGCCTCATGGATGTGGTGACCAAGCTCTTCGCCGCCATGCAGGAGCAAACCGGCGGCGAGAACGGCATGCTGGGACAAGCGGGCACGGCGCTCAGGCATGTGATGGCGGAGGGCTGCTCGTTAGCGGTCACTCTGGGAGAGGGCGAAGGACGCCCGCCCATCCCCTGGGCGGTTCTCGTGCTCCACGACGCAGCCCCGTTTGAGGAGGGCCTCAGCAATTTGGCGAAGCAAGCGTCCGCTGGCGAGATCAACCTTGAAACGAAGGAGCAGAACGGCCGTTCCGTCACACGGGGGCTGATTCCCGGCACGCCCGGCATCGAAGTCGGCTGGTGGTCGGAAGGCTCGCATCTGGTCGTCGCCGCCGGCATCGACGCGGTCCATTCGGCACTCACCGTTGCCGACGGAGCGGCCAACATCACGGCGAACCCGCTCTGGCAACAGTATGCAACCGGCGATTCGGACTTCACTGTCGCGAACGTCGGATGGCTGGATTTCGCCACGCTGCGTGAAACATTCAGCGACATGACGATCCCCGATTCGCAGAACCAGGGCCGCCCGGAAGGCGTCACGGTGGGAGAGGTCGTCACACTGCTCGGGCTGGACGGGCTGAACACGTTCGCCGGGCGGTCCGGTTACAAGGGGCGGGCCTTGTGGTCCGAGACCAACATTGATGCTCCCGGTCCCCGTACCGGCTTGTTGTCGCTGGTCGATCAGGAGACGTTCACACTCGACGACCTGCCACCGCTTCCGAGCGGGTCGAATGCGTTCGGTGCTACCAGTTTTGACTGGGCGAAGACGTACGACGTCCTGCTCGAGATCGGTCGCGACGCCGAGCAAATGCTTAACCCGCAAACGGTCGGACAGGTTGATGCGGCCCTCGGCCAGACCGAACAGTTTCTGGGATTCAATCCGCGCAACGACCTGTTCGATGCCTTGGGCGACGTGCACACCATCTACGCGGACTCCGCCCAAATACCGTTCGGCCTGGGCTTCGGCGTGGCGGTTGAGGTCGACGACCCGGACCGGTTACGGGAGTCCCTCGACACGCTACTGGCGCTGATCCAGGGACAGGTGCATCAGTACCTCAGCGTGAGACAGGTCGACCGGGACGACCGGAAAGTGGTCTTGTTGCAATTCGGCAATGGGGCATTCTGTCCCTCGTATTGTGTCAGCGAGAAATGGTTGTCCATTGGCCTCGCCCCGCAAACCGTCGATGCCTTTCTCATGCGGGTGGACGGCAAGCTGGCCAGTTGGGAGCCAACGCGTGAGATTCGCGCGGCACTGGCGGAGGTTCCGGACGAATTCACGGGGATCTCGATCTCCGACCCGCGGGCAACGTACCGGCTGGTTCTGGGCCTTGCCCCGTTTTTGCTCGGTGCAGCCCAGTCGGCAATCACCCAGTCCGGCATGTTTCCGCCCGGCATGGAGTTTCCGCTGTCGATGGCCGACATCCCGCCCGCCGAACTGGTCGTTCGTCCCTTGTTTGCCAACGTGAAGACCGTCGGCGTGGACGAGAACGGCGTGACGTGCACCTCGCGCGTTTCGTTGTCGGGCATTCCGCTGGCCGGATCAGTCAACGGTGGGACGACCGTGGCGACGACCGGCGTGCTGGTCGCGTTGCTGTTACCGGCGGTCCAACAGGCGCGGGAGGCCGCGCGGCGGACGCAATCCAGGAACAACCTCAAGCAGATCATGCTGGCGCTGCACAACTACCACGACGTGCACAGCCAGTTCCCCGAAGGCACGCATCCCAACAAAGACCTCAAGCCGGCGGAGCGGCTCAGCTGGCTGGTTAAGATATTGCCGTACCTCGACCAGGCGAACCTGTATAGCCTGATTGACTTCGAGTTTGGCTGGGAAGACGCTGTCAACGAGCGACCGCTGAAGACAATCATCCCGGTCTACCAGAACCCCAGCGTGGCTGACGACCATCCCGAATACCCGACAACGCACTATATCGGATTGGCCGGACTGGGAGAGGACGGCCCGGAGTTGCCGGTGACAAGCCCCAAGGCGGGCGTGTTCGCTTATGACCGTGCTACGCACATTCGTGATATCACTGACGGCACGTCGAACACGATCGCAATCTCCGATGGGAGCGATCCCGGCCCGTGGTCCGCAGGCGGACCGTCGACAATTCGGCCCTTGACCAAAAAACCATACATCAACGGACCCGACGGGATCGGCGGGCCCCACCAGGGTGGGGTTCAGGTTGGTCTCGCGGACGGTTCGGTGCGGTTCCTCAGCGAGGACATTGATCCCGAGGTGATGGAAGCGCTCGTCACCATCAACGGCGGCGAGGTCATCGGCGATTTTTGACGCCACTTCAATGGTGACTCCCGATCGGCTCTTGCAGCCGATGCCACGAAAACACGCGACGGCAGAACAGAAAAGGGATCACCGCAGAGGACGCAAAGGGACGCAGAGAGTTTGGGGAGGGGCTTTTCCTCTGCGCCTCTCTGCGTCCTCTGCGGTGAAAAATTCGGGGGTCTTGTTCTCTCGAAGTCATTCTGCGTTGGCCGGCTGACGTCGTGTTACCATTCGTTTCATGTTGCTTCCGTTCGACGATCGATCGATGGCGGATCAAAGTTCGGCGCATTCGCCGCCGGCGCGGCATGCGTTCGGCCATATTCGTGCGGCACGACGGTTCGTGGCGACCGTCTTGGGCGTGTGCCTGTTGGCCATATTGACGGAGGCGGTCGTCTCTCGATTGCTCGGCTTGGTGGCGCAGGGAGGGGTGCCGCAAGGGCGACCGGTCCTCTTTCCGCCCGCCTTCGGAATCAGCACGGGGCTGCTGCTGCTGGGAAGTCTCCTCATGGGCCGGGCCCTGCATTTTGTACGGATCGAGAAGCAACGGCCCTTCCGCCGATGGCTGCTGTCGGCGCTGGCGGTCGGCGGGCTGTTTGTGGGTGTGCAGAGTTTCGGTCTGTGGTCGCTGATGCCGCATGACCGAACCGCCCACGCGGCACAGGCCGGGGTCACCACTTTTGTGCTCATGCTGGCGTCGCTGCATGCGTTGCACTTTGTCGTGGCGGTACTGTTTCTGAGTTTCGTGACTGTGCGGGCTTTCGATGACCGGTATGATCACGAGTACCACTGGGGCGTGACGGTCTGTGCGTGGTTCTGGCATGCGTTGGGCGTCGTTTGGATGGGCATTCTGGTCGTTATCGCGATTGCAGCGGCATGAGTCAGCACGATCAGAACCGCCGCGCATGGGACCGATTGGCGACGAACGACAGCCAATTCACCCGCGTCGCCACCGACGCCGAATGCGCGCAGCCGCTCGTCACACTGGACTCGCGCGGATGGTTGCCCGGCTCGGTTCGCGGACTCGACGTACTCTGTCTGGCGTCGGGCGGCGGATGGCAGTCGATTCTGTACGCGGCTGCCGGTGCCAACGTGACGGTTGTCGACCTCAGCCCGGCCATGCTGCGGTTGGACGAACGGGAAGCCTCGCGGCGGCACCTGTCGGTCCGGACGATCGAGGCGTCGATGGACGAGCTCCCGATGCTGGCGGACGAGTCGTTTGACATCGTGCATCAGCCGGTCAGCACCTGTTACGTGCCTCGTGTGGCGGACGTTTTCCAGGAGATTGCCCGCGTGCTTCGCGGCGACGGGCTGTACATCAGCCAACACAAGCAGCCGACCAGTCTGCAAATCGTCGACAGCGATCCGCAGGACCGCTATCTGTTGGGGGTCGAATACTATCACCCCGATCCGCTGCCGGCGGTGGCGGACAGGTCGTACCGGGAAGAGGGAGCCTGCGAATACCTGCACCGCTGGGAACAGCTCGTCGGCGAACTCTGCCGCGCCGGGTTCGTGATTGAGGACCTCGTGGAACCGTTCCGAGCCGACCGCCGCGCCCGCCCCGGGCACTATCGACACCGGGGCCGATTTGTCGCCCCCTACGTCCGCCTCAAAGCCCGCCGCATCCGCGCAGCGCGCACGATCCCCGGCACCCACCCGATCTGGACTCCGGATGATCGATGATCCACGCCCAGCGCCGTTGCCGCGTTTCCGGGGTTAGCCGTCGATCTCCCTCGTTCCCAAGCTCCGGCTTGGGAACGCACTTTCGAGAAACTCCGTTTCCCGTTTTCCACGTGAAGGTCCGACTGCACCCGTGCGAAAGGCTTGAAGTGGGTAGTGGGCAGTGCGGCGGAGAGACTATCTTGTCGGCGAGTCTTTGCTGAGAGCAGCAATCAGCCAAGCACGAACCACTAACCACCAACTGTGACCCACAGTCCGCATGATCGGCTCTCTCGCCAACCCTCTGCAACCGCACGAACCGTGGATGCGTCGTGCGCTCGATTTGGCCCGCCGGGCCTTCGAGGAGGAGGAAGTGCCGGTCGGGGCGGTTATTGTGCATGAGGACCGCGTGATCGGCGAAGGGTACAATCAGCGGGAAGCGCTCAACGACCCGACCGCCCATGCGGAGATGATCGCCATCACGCAGGCGGCGGAGACGCTCGGTTCCTGGCGGCTCATCGGCTGCACGCTGTTCGTCACGCTGGAACCCTGCCCGATGTGTGCCGGGGCGATCGTGCAAGCGCGGCTGCCGACGGTCGTCTACGGGACAACGGACTCCAAGGCGGGAGCCTGTCATTCCCTGTACCAACTGACCGACGATTCCCGCCTCAATCACCGGGCGACCGTCGTCGGTGGCGTGCTGCGCGAGGAATGCCGGGCACTGTTACAGCAGTTCTTCGCCCAACAGAGGGCCCTCGGAAAGAAATGAGGCGGCGATCATCTTTCAGCTTTCAGGCTGTGAAAGCTGGCTACTTTCCCAGGCACAATTGAACGCTTAGGAACGGATTGGAAACAACATCCCGGTTGGGGGAAGGGCGGAAAGTTGTTCGAGGGACGGCTCCGCATGAGGGTGGCTGGGGCGCTCTGACGCATGGATGGTCTTTCACGCTCGTTTTCTGGGGCTGTGTGCGGTCCAGAGAACGCGCCCATCGCCCCAGACACGAAACGCCTTCGGCACTTGCGCGACCCGAATCTCGCCCCAGCCACCCTGAGAGCGGGAAGTGAACTCGGACACGTTCCTCAACACATACGAAAGGTTCCCCGATGTCCTTCGGTCCGGATCCACGCATGCCGCGGGCGCTGCCGGTGATTGGTTGTTTCGGCCTGTTTCTGGCCTTGCTGCTGACCTGCCTGATGCCGCTGGTCATGTTCGACGTGATGCGCACCGCGTTGGTGCGGCTGCACCTCTCGCCGCCGGCCGCGGCGCTGCTCGTATTGGGCATCTTTCTGGGGTCGGTGATCAACATTCCGGTCCACCGCTTCACCCGCAACGATCCGCAACCGGAGGTGCCGTTGGGACCGTTCGGCTACGTGACGCTGGGGCCGCAGATGCGGGGATTGAGAATGGAAACAGTCGTCGCCGTCAACATGGGCGGCTGTGTGATTCCGTGCCTCATCGCCGTGTGGCAGTTGCCGCAGTTTCTGGAAGGAGGTTCTCCCGTACTCGGCCGGTTGCTGGCGGTGACCGCGGCAAATGTGTACGCCTGCTATCTGGTGGCGCGGCCAGTTCCCGGGATCGGCATCATGATGCCCGGTTTGTTCTCGCCGCTGGTCGCCATTGGAATGACAGCACTGCTCTGTCCGGAGATGATGGAGCAGCGCGTGCCGATCGCCTACACCGCCGGGATTCTGGGGCCGCTGATCGGTGCCGATCTGCTGCACCTGCGGGACATCCTGAAGGTGCCGGTCGGCGTGCTCTCGATCGGCGGCGCGGGTACCTTCGACGGCATTGTGCTCTCCGGCATCCTCGCGGCGCTGCTGGCGTAAAGCAGCGGTCAGCAGTCAGCAATCAGGCGTAGGGTGGGCTGTGCCCACCAAACGCGATTCCGCACCCACCGGGACGATGTTGGTGGGCACAGCCCACCCTACGCCACTCGTGATTCCTTGAATCGACAGCGCGGAAATGCGTCGTGCGAACCGCTCAGGCGGACCGGTGTCCGATCCGTCGCCGCCACGATGCAGATTCGCTACTGTGCACGCCTTGAATGGAATCACCTTGAATGGCACGACCTTCCTGAACCGCCGATTCCCCCTCCCCTCCGACGCCAATGTCCGCACCGTCCGTTGATGCTTCGTTGCCGGCCCCTCAGCGGGGGAGCATGCGGGAATTGCTGGAAGTCGCCGTCCCTTTGATTATCAGTTCGGGGTCGGTGTCGCTGATGCATGTCGTCGACCGCATCTACCTGACGTGGTGGTCGTTGGATGCGCTGGCGGCCGCCCTGCCGGCCGGGCTGAGCTTTTGGGCGGCGATCAGCCTGCCGATGGGCATCGCCGTCTACACGAACACGTTCGTCGCCCAGTACACCGGTGCGGGCCGCAAAGGAAAACTGGTGGCCTCCGTGTGGCAGGGGTCGTATCTGGCGGTGTTCGCGGGACTGCTCCTGCTCGGATTGATCCCTTTCACGGGCGCGATTTTCGCCTGGATGGGACACGAGTCTGCGGTGCAGGCGTTTGAGGTGCAGTATTTCTCCGTGATGCTCTACGGGGCGGCTCCGATGATGCTGGCGGCGGTGCTGTCGTCGTTTTTCAGCGGGCGGGGCCGTACACGGGTCGTGATGGCGGTCAATCTGCTGGTCGCTCTGATGAACGTGGGGCTCGATTACGTGCTGATTTTCGGCATCGACGGACTGATCTCACCCGGTGGCGTGCGCGGCGCAGCCGCCGCCACGGTGATTGCACAGGCGACGGCCGCTGTAATCTTCGCATGGCTCGTCGTCAAAGCGTGCCGTGAGGACGGCTATCCGCTCTGGGAGCACTGGCCGTTCAATCGGGAACTGGCCGGACGCATGCTGTGGTACGGCTTACCGAACGGCGTTCAGTTTCTGGTCGACATCTCCGCGTTCGTGGTGTTCATCGGGTTCGTGGGCCATGTGGGCAAGCAGGAGCTAACGGCGACGAACCTCGCGTTCAACATCAACTCGCTGGCGTTCATTCCGATGATGGGGGTGAGCACGGCGGTGATGACGCTGGTGGGCCAACGGATCGGCGAACGCCAACCGGATCTGGCCGTGCGGACGACGTGGCTGGCGTTCCTGTTGAGCAGCGTGTACATGATGGCGTGGGCTTTTCTGTTTCTGGCCCTGCCGGACGTGGTGCTCGCTCCGTATGCGGCCTTTGCCGAGATCGAATCGTTCGCCGAGTTGCGGCCGATGGTGGTCATGCTGCTGCGATTCATCGTGCTGTATTCGTTTTTCGATGCGATGCTGATTGTGTTTGGGGCATCGATCCGTGGAGCGGGCGATACCAAGTTTTCGATGTTGTTCAGCTTCGCAACCGGTTGGCTGCTGATGGTGCTGCCGGTTTGGCTGGCGTCGCGGGCCGGGGCGCTGTCGCTGCACTTCGCGTGGTGGACTGTGACGCTGTACATCGTGGTCCTGGGGCTCGGGTTTCTCGCGCGGTTCTTGCGAGGCCACTGGAAGACGATGAGCGTCATCGGGCAGGACGACGCGAGTGAACTCAGCGAAGAACTGACGATCCCGGCGGCGTCAACCACACCCGCAGATGCGGCAGCCGCCGCTGCGGCTGTCGGACCGGCTCACACCGACTCCGCATGACCGTCATCATCCGCACAGCCGCGAGGATTCATCGCGGCCGCTCCCGGAGAATGCTTCTCACGGCAAGACTTCCGTCGCGCGGCTCCTTCACGGCCTACAGTTCTCAGAAGAGGGATCGGCTGTCAGACCTGAGAGAATTCGCCCCATGGACATCGTCGACGCGCTCTCCGCGCCAGCTCGCGGCATGACAGCCATGGAGACCGGTTGGTTTCTGTTCGGTGCGACGGCACCGGGGCAGACGCTGACGCGGGTGCCGGTGACCGCCGAGTCGTTCGTGATCGGCCGCCGGGCAGCGCTCGATCTCACGCTTGGATCTCCGATGGTCTCCGGCCGGCATGCGGAACTGTTGGCCGTTGGTGAGAGCTTGTTCGTCCGCGATTTGGGAAGCCGCAACGGGACCTTTGTCAATCGCGTGCGTGTTGACGACGCCACTCCCGTCGGGGCGGGCGACCACATCGAACTGGCAGATGTGGAGTTCCGCGTCGAGTATCGGCCGAGTTTAATCACGGCACTGGCGGTCGCCGATGAGTACCACGAGACGATGTCGGAAATGGCGATCTGTCTCGAGTCCGAATGGACGCTCACCCAACTCGATGAACTCATCTCGAGCCGAGCCGTCGTCCCGCATTTTCAGGCGATCGTCGAAGCGGAACTGGGGACGACCATTGGTTACGAGGCCCTGGCACGCAGTTCCATCTCCGGGCTGGAGAAGCCGCAGCATATGTTCGACAAGGCCCAATTGGTGAGCCGGGAAGTCGAACTCAGCCTGCTTTGCCGGGCACGTGCCGTCGCGTACGGCCGCTGTCTCCCTCGTGGCAGCCAGATTTTCCTCAACACGCATCCGACGGAGAGCCTGCAGGTCGACGTGCTGCCGTCACTTCGCCCGCTGCGGGACCGCGCCACCGAGCACCCGCTTGTCGTCGAGATTCACGAGGCAGCGATCGACGATCTCAAGACCATTCGCCGGTTTATCGCCGAACTCAAGGAGATGGGAGTCGGCATCGCCTATGACGACTTTGGGGCGGGGCGGTCGCGGCTCGTCGAGCTGATTCAGGCACCGCCCGACTTTCTGAAGTTCGACATCGGTCTCATTCGTGGCATTCACGAGGCTCCCGATCAACAACGGCGAATGCTCAAGACACTCGTCTCCATGGTGCACGACATGGGCACCGCCGCTCTCGCCGAAGGGCTCGAAAAACACGAGGAGGCCGACTGCTGCCGCGACCTCGGCTTCGACTACCTGCAGGGCTTCCTGTTCGGACACCCCTGCCCGGCTGGCAAACGCATCCCTTGATGCTCGCCAACGGGTGATCGCACTGTCATCTTGGGAGTTTGCCGACAAAGCCGAAGACGACAACGCAGGGCCGGTGCTGAAAAACCGCCAAGACGCCAAGTCCGCCAAGAAACACATCGTTCACCTGAGTCTGCCACAGGTTTCGCAAATCGGCACGAGCATTCAGGCAAACTCTTCCCGACAGGGATTGACTGACCCGATGGCGGAACCGTATTCCGTGGGTCTTTTCAACGAGTTGGCTTGGCGCTCTTGGCGTCTTGGCGGTTCAACACAGCGCAGTTGGACTAGCTCATCAGGAATGAGTTCATTGGGGATGGAACGGGGTTGCTGTTTTGTTGCTTTGGGTTCTCTCAACGCACAGCAGGCGACCGGTGGAGGTCCAGTTGTAGGGGCGAGCCCTCGTGGCGTTGCAATCGCCGATGAACGACAGGATGCGTTCTTTCCGAT
>JAJDEI010000031.1 GCA_029259845.1 Planctomycetaceae bacterium
TTCTTGAAGTGCTTCAGTCCAATTCGTTACCTCCTTGAACCGCCCCAAGGACTACCGGATGGAGCGACCAGTTTCCGGGTGGGACTACCTCCCACTGAAGTCCCAAAGCCTTTTCACGGCACACGCAGAGCCTGACCTACGGCTGACTGCAGGACTTCAAGAAGCCGCTTGTCGGTGGGGTAGGGGTGGCCTTTGTGTTGGCGGAAGGCTTCGCCGTGGGGGGTGTTGATTTCGCTGCCGCGCTTGGTGCTCCAGCGGCGGCAGCTTTCGAGGTATTCGTCCATGCCGTGCTGGGCGCGGAGCCAGGAACGCTGGCTGTCGTGGCAGGCGAGCATCTGCAGCTTGAGCTCGAACGTGTCGGTGGTGTCCACGACGAAATCGTAGGGGACAGCTTCGCCAAACCAGTCGACCCCTTCGATCGGATCGACGTAGTACAGATGGGGGATGCGGGCCAGTGGCGGGGCGGGGTCCCATTGATGCGTGCGGAAGTTGGGGATGGGGGCACAAAAACAGGCGTCGCGGACGAGCCGGCTGGTGACTTCGTGATCGGTCATGTAGTCGACCGGCGGGGCGGTGATGACGATGTCCGGCCGCGCTTTGCGGACGAGTTCCGTGACCCGGCGGCGGCTGTCGGAATCGACGTCGAAGGCGAGGTCGGAGAATTCCCCGCAGAGATAGTCCGCTCCCAGCAAATCGGCGGACGCCTTCGCCTCGCTGCGGCGGATGGCGGAGATCTCCTCTGGTCCGCGTTCCGCGCTGCCGCAGTCGCCGGCGGTCATGGTGGCCATCACGATGAGGCAGTTCTGCTGCTTGAGGAGTGCCAGGGTGCCCGCACATTGGAACTCAAGGTCGTCCGGATGGGCATGAATCGCCAGAATTCGGGGCGGCGTTGCAGGATCGGCCATTGAAAAACTCGCTGCGTATGATTCTGATGGAAGTTGGGCCTCCACGACGGAAGGTTCCCATCAATCTCTGTGTTGACGACCGAGACTACATGACTGAGACCGAACTGTCGATGACGGCACGTGTTACCTCAACCCGTGACATGCCGACCGGACAGCGCGTGACGAAGACTCGCGTGCCGACCCTTCGCTTTGCGTTGTCCGACGACACGGGATGCTACGTCGCCCAATTGATCGCGCGGCTCGTCCGGCAGCGGAACCAGGCGGGACAGCCGACCGTGCTGGGACTGGCGACCGGCTCTACCCCGATCGGTGTCTACCGCGAACTGATCCGTCTGCACCAGCACGAGGGACTCGACTTCGCCGGGGTGAGCACGTTCAACCTGGACGAATACTGGCCGATGGCGGAAGACTCCATCCACTCCTACCGGCGGTGGATGCGGGAGAATTTCTTCGATCACGTCAATATCCCTCAGGGCAACATCCACATTCCGCGGGGCGGCCTCGCGCGGGACGAGGTTGACGACTTTTGTGCCGAGTACGAACAGGCGATCATCGAGGCGGGCGGCATCGACATCCAGTTGCTGGGTGTGGGGCGGACCGGGCACATCGGCTTCAACGAGCCGGGCAGTTCCCGCGACAGCCGTACGCGGCTGATTACCCTCGACCCGGTGACCCGCAAGGACGCGGCCAGCGGCTTCTACGGCGAGGAGAACGTCCCGCTGCGGGCAATCACGATGGGGGTTGGGACGATCCTCACTGCCCGTCAGGTGATCTGCGTGGCGTTGGGCGAACACAAGGCGGCTGTCGTTCGGCAGGCGGTCGAAGAACCGCCGACGGATCGGATCGTCGCCAGTTTCCTGCAGACGCACCCGGACGCCCAGTTTGTACTGGACGCAGCCGCAGCCGCCGACCTCACCGCCGTGCGGGCCCCATGGACGGTCGGCACCGTCGCCTGGTCGCCCGAACTGGAGCGGCGAGCGGTCATCCAGCTTTCCGAACAGACCGGCAAGCCGATCCTCAAGCTGGAAGCCAAGGACTTTCACGAGCACCATCTGGCAGACCTCGTCTACGAACGCGGCCCCGCGCAGCATGTCCGGCAGCGCGTGTTCGACCACCTGATGGCCACGCTGTGCCCACACCCCGGACGGGCATCGGCAGTTGTCGTTGCCGGAGCAGCGGAAGCAGAGATGGCGGCATCCGGTCAATCCGCGAGCGTCGAAGCAGCGTCGGCCCGTTCGGTCGCGGGCATCATGCGAGGCAGCGCCAACGGCGGAGTGGACGGTGCCTCAGGTACGACCAGCGTCAAGCGGTCTCGCCCCCTCGGACCGAAGAGCCGCGCCTTTTCCAACCGCGAGACCGCGGCGCCGGAAGACAAGCCGCAGACGATTGTTGTTTTCAGCCCGCACCCGGATGACGACGTGATCTCGATGGGGGGCACGCTCATCACGTTAGCCGACCAAGGACACGACGTCCATGTTGCCTACATGACGAGCGGGAACATCGCCGTCTTCGACCACGATGCCCTGCGGCATCTCGATTACGTCTCGGAGTATCTGGAACTGTTTGGCTTGCAGACCGCGCACAGCCTTTCGCTGGAGAGTCATCTGCGAACGGCCATCGGCACGCGGGCCCCGGGGGCGACGGATGACGCGGACGTCCTCAAGATCAAGGCGCTGATCCGGCAAACCGAAGCGTTGCAGGCTGCGCTCACGGCGGGCGTCCCGGCGGAGAAATGCCACTTCCTGAACCTGCCGTTTTATCGGACCGGACAGGTCAAAAAGAACCCCATCGGGCAGGAGGACGTGGACATCATCACCCGCCTGATGGAAGAGCTGAACCCCGCGCAGATTTACGTGGCTGGCGACTTGTCCGACCCGCACGGCACCCACCGGATGTGTGCGCAGGCAATTCTGGGGGCCATCGACGCAGTGGCAGCCGAGGGCGTGGACCCGGAAGTCTGGCTGTATCGCGGGGCCTGGCAGGAGTACGAGCCACACGAGATCGACCGGGCGGTGCCGCTCAATCCAGAGACCATGCTCCGCAAGAAACTGGCGATCTTCAAGCACGAATCTCAGAAGGACGCGGCCCTGTTCCCCGGCCACGATGAGCGCGAGTTCTGGGTCCGCGCTGACGAACGCACCAAAGAGACCGCCCGGCTTTACAACGAACTGGGGCTTCCCGAATTCTATGCCCTGGAGAGTTTCAAGCGGTACGACGGGTCGTTGTGATTCAGAGATCATCAATCGCTTGCGGTTTCGCACGGCGAGAACTGCGGGTGCCTTGGGTCGGGTTTCGGGTTTTGGGGTCGTGCTGATCCGCAAGTGTTGTTGGGAACGGAACCGTTGATGTCTGCCGCCGCCCCGAGTGAACCGCTGTTGCACGTTGTCCTCTATCAGCCGGATATTCCACAGAACGCGGGGAACATCGGCCGGAGTTGTGTGGCGGTGGGGGCCAAGTTGTGGTTCGTCCGGCCGCTGGGGTTTCGGCTCGATGACCGGTATCTCCGCCGGGCCGGGATGGACTACTGGGAGCACGTCGACTGGGAAGTGGCCGACGACTGGCAGCAACTGACCGAGCGGCTCGCTGGGCGGAGAATGTGGCTGCTGACGAAATTCGCCGCGCGGCCCGTTTGGGAGGCCGACTTCGAGCCGGGCGACGTGCTGGTGTTCGGCAGCGAGACCCGCGGCCTGCCGGACAAACTGCGCGAACAACACTCGGCCCACTGCATCAAGTTGCCGATGCGTGAGTCGATCCGCAGCCTGAACCTCGCCAGCACGGCCAACACCGTGATGTACGAGGCAGTGCGGCAGTTCGGCGGGCTGTGAATGCCGAATCGTATGCATCCCCTCCACGGTGGGGGGTGGCTGGGGCAATCTGAAATCAATGGTTGGTGAGCCGCGTGGAACTCTGGGGCTGTGGACAGTGAACGAACCGCGTCACGGCCCCAGTGTTCGATTTGTAAACACGTTTCCGTCGCCTCAACATCGCCCCAGCCACACGGCCAGGGCCATTCAGAGTTTCACTTTGGAGAAGACCGGCCGGGACAAGCTCAATGGTAACCCGAAGCGTCAGCGAGGAAGCGAACGTGAGTGAGCGATTCGTCCCTCGCTGACGCTTCGGGTTACGAGGTTGCCCAGCTTCAATCTTTGAACCGCCCTCGCCACACGGCGACGTGATTTGACGCCTGTTCCCGAAGTCGATAGGATTCCCCGTTCGTTCGTAACCAGATTGTCTTGGTCACTTTACAGAGCAAGTCGGCTGAATGGCTGAACCCGCAATGGGTCGGTTCTCGGGAACCGCGGCCGCCGGCATTGTCACAACAGAGGAGTCACTCACGTGCCGGATATCGTCGTTAAGGACATTCTCGAAGCAGGCGTGCACTTCGGCCACCGCACGAGCCGGTGGAACCCGAAGATGCGGCAGTACATCTATGGACGTCGGAATCAGATCCATATTATCGATCTGAAGGAAACCGTCCGCGGCATCCTGCGGGCCAAGAAATACCTGCAACGGGTCGCCGCGCAGGGGAGCCTGATTCTGTTCGTCGGAACGAAGCGTCAGGCCGCTGCCGCCGTGCAAGAGGCAGCGGAGAAGACCGGCATGCCCTACTGCACGGAACGCTGGCTGGGAGGCACGTTGACCAACTTTCGTACGGTCCGTTCGCGTTTGCAGCGGCTCGAGGAACTGGAAACACTCGACAAGAGTGGGGAGCTGGCGACGTATTCCAAGAAGCAGCAGTCCCGGCTAATGCGAGAACTGCGAAAGATCAAGCGCAACCTCGAAGGCATCCGCCACATGAACCGGATGCCGGAAACGATCGTGCTCGTCGACCCCAACAAGGAACACAACTGCGTCTGTGAGGCGAAGACCCTCGGGATCACGGTTGTGGGACTGCTGGATACCGACTGCGACCCTGATGACGTCGACCTGCCGATCCCCGGCAACGATGACAGCATTCGGTCGATCAAGATTATCCTCGACCATCTGACTGAGGCGGTCGCCGCCGGCAAGTCGCAGGCTCCGCGAAAACCCGACGACGACGGCCCGCCACCCGAAGAACCGAAAGCGGTTCCCAATATCAGGCCGTGAACAGGCTGTTCGTGTTGCGTGTCTTTCATCGGCCTGTCTGAGGTCCGGTTGCCTGGTCAGCCGGTCCGGAAATCAGGAATTCGTTGACGCCCGTCAATCTCAAGGCGCCGCGTGCGCCGGGAATCTTCTGGAGGTGATTGTCATGGCTGAGATTACAGCCGCCGCCGTCAAGGCCCTTCGTGATCGCACTGGTCTGCCCATGATGGAGTGCAAGCGAGCGCTCGTCGAGGCGGGTGGAGACCCGGAAAAGGCTGTCGAAATCATGCAGGAAAAGGTCGGCAAAGTGATCGGCAAACGGGCCGACAACGCGACCGAAGAAGGCCGCGTGTTCATCGCCGGCAAGGATGACGGCAGCGAAGTGGCAGCCGTCGAAATCCAGTGCGAGTCCGCCCCGGTTGCCACCGGCGAGGACTTGGCGGAATTCGGGTCGGCGCTTGTCGAGCATTTGCTCAACGGACCGGGTGCGTCTTCCGCCGAGGAGCTGCTCTCCCAATCCCCCGCAGGCAGTGAAGGCCAGACGTTTCAGGACATCTACGAAGTGATGGTCAACAAGATTCGCGAGAAGATTGTTGTCGGTCGTGTCGCCCGGGTGCAGGGCACCGTCGGGACGTACGTGCATCATGATGGAAAAACGGCCGTGATCTTCGAGGCGGAAGGGGACACGAAAAACGCCCCGGTGCTTCGGGACGTCGCCATGCACATCGCGGCGATGAAGCCGGAGGTCACCAACGTGGCGGATCTCGACGAAGCGGTCGTCCAGGCCGCCCGCGAGCGGCTCTCGGAAGAGGCCCGCGCGACCGGCAAGCCGGAGAACATCATCAGCAAGATCGTCGACGGCCGCATGGGCGTCTTCTATCGGGACGAGGCGGGCGTCCTCGCCGAACAGCCGTTCGCCAAGGACGACTCGAAAACCGTCAGCCAGGCATTGGCCGAATCCGGATTGAAGGCCAAATCATTCACGCTGTGGGTGCTGGGCAACTGAGCCTCGCCTCACGGGATCAACGCGAGAAGGCCCGCGGATTGTTGTGCGCGGGCCTTTTCGTGCGCCGACCGTCCGTTCGGTATTCATCTCTGCGCGAATCGACTAGATTCGCTCGACGCTGGCCTGCGTCTGTCACAGTGCCCCCTCAACTCTCCGTCCCCGAGATCCTGGACCAACGAATGTCCGACGAACCAACGCCTCCCTTCACGCCGGCTTATGGCCGGGTCGTGCTCAAGCTGAGTGGCGAGAGTTTCTGCCGGGAGCGAGCCGGCGGCATCAGCATGGCGGAAGTCGCCCACATCTCGCAGCAGATCAAGGAAGTGGCGGCGGCGGGCGTGCAACTGGCCGTCGTCGTGGGTGGTGGCAACATCCTCCGCGGGCAGGAGTTTTCCGCAGTCAGCGAGGCAATCGCCCCCTCGACGGCCCATTACATGGGCATGCTGGCGACGGTCATCAACGGGCTCGCCCTGCAGGATGCCCTGGAGAACGAAGGGGTTCAAACGCGGCTGATGTCCGCCATTCGCATGGAGGGCGTTGCTGAGCCGTTCATTCGCCGCCGTTGCGTGCGGCATCTGGAGAAAGGCCGGGTCGTGATCCTTGCCGCAGGCACCGGCAGCCCGTTCGTCACCACCGACACCGCCGCTGCCCTCCGTTCCCGGGAACTGGAAGCGGACATCCTCTTGAAGGCGACGAAGGTCGACGGCGTCTACTCCGAGGACCCGCAAAAGAACCCGCACGCCGTCCGCTACTCGGAGATCACCTTTCAGGATGTGCTCCAGCAGGGGTTGCAAGTAATGGATGCACAGGCGACCCATCACTGTATGGAGCAGGGCATCCCGATCATGGTCTTCAATTTCCAGCGGGAGGGCAACATCCGCCGCGCAGTCGCCGGCGAGAAGATCGGCACGCTCGTGCATCCGGCGAACGCGGACTGAGGGCGAACCAGCGGCGCGGCAATGGTTGTGCTAATCCGCAAGCGGTTTCGCTGACGAATCCGTCGATCGGGGAGCTGTCGCTTCCCACGGAGTTGCTTCAATGGGGATCTTCAAGAGGGTTCAAGCGGGACGTCCAGAAGAGCGCCCAGAGGCCGGTCGCGGCAAACACGGGCCCCTCCATCAGAGTCCACCACAGGGGAATCCCGGACGACAGATCGACGAGCACCAGTACCGCCCCGAACAACACTGTTCCGGCGGCGATGAACCGAATCACCGGGCGATATCGTCGCACGTCCATCGACAGGCACCACAGAACGGCCCCGTGAAACGCGTACAACATTGAGGCCGACCTGGCCAGATACACCGGCAGCGGTCCCTCGGGAAACTCCCCCAACCCGCACAGGGCATGTCCCGTCCGCAGCCACTCATCCGGCATGGCCGCCGCTGCCATTGCCAGCAGATCCACGCTGCCGAACGAACGCAGCGACCAACGGAGCACACGCGCGGCCTGAGGACGGTTGTTCATCGCGGCTGGCGGGGATCGGCTTTCACGGGGGGCGACAGATTCATTCGTTCGGCATCGTCACGCACCACTGCCGCCCTGTCAACGAGTGCCGGCCAAGAACCTGTTGCTCTGACACGGTTGGACCGGAGGGTGAGAGTTCGGCCTTGAGGCTGCGTACGGCAAGCGGAAGCTTGAACTCCAACTCTCGGAGCAATTCTTGACGGAGCAGTAGGCTCGCCAGAACCGCCTTCACCTCCGACAATGATGATTACGGCTGACGATCACCCCACACAATCAGATTCACGCCGATTACGACGCCCGTGAGCAGTCCCCCGCCCCGACAGACGCACCTGTTTGACCCGGCTCCCGAACTGGCCCCTTGGGAAGCGGCTGCGGAGGCGGACCGGTTTGTCATCGACGTCGTGCTCAACCGGCCTCTGGATACGGTTTACCACTATCTGGTCCCGGACGAACTGCGTGAGCGGATGCAGCCGGGGCAGCGCGTGAAGGTGCCGTTCGGCCGGGGGAACCGGCTGACGATCGGCTACTGCGTTGGCGTGAGCGGCAACGTCTCCACCAGTCGCAAATTGAAAACCGTCGCCGAACTGATCGACCGCGAACCGCTGCTCTCAGCGGAGATGCTCGAACTGACCCGCTGGATCGCCCAGCGATACCTCTGCACGTGGGGACAGGTGCTGGAGACGGTCGTTCCGGCGGGCGTGAAGAAACAGGCCGGCACGCGTCTCATCCGGATGTATCAAGCCGCCGAAGGCGTCTGTGGGCGGCTGGACGATCTGAAACTCCCTGCGAAACAGCAGGCGGTGCTGCGGGTGTTGAGTGAAGCCGACGGACCGCTGCCGGTCGACGAGATCACGCTCGCCGCGAACTGCGGGACGTCGCCGCTCGACGGACTCCGCAAGAAGGGGTTGATCGAGCCGATTCGCAAACGATCCGCCCCCCGGATCGACGCGACCGGTCCCGTCGACCGGGAGGACGACCTCACTTTGAACCCCGATCAGCAGCAGGTGCTCGATCGGATTCTGAGTTCCCTGCGGGGCACGGTCGGGGGTCAGGAGTTAGGGAGCGGGGAACAGAGAGCGGAAACCAGAGCCCGGAGCGTTAGCGACGGGTCGATGCGTGGCAGCACACACGGCGGGGGACCCGTCGCTAACGCTCCGGGCTCTGAACTCTCAACTCCTGAATCTCCACTCTCAACTCCAGACCCTCAATTCTCGACTCTCAACTCTCAACCGTTCCACGAGACGTTCCTGCTACACGGGGTGACGGGGAGCGGGAAGACGGAGGTTTACATTCAGGCGATTCGGGAGGTTGCGCGTTACGGGCGGCAGGCAATTGTGCTCGTGCCGGAGATCAGTTTGACGCCGCAGACCATTCGGCGGTTTCGCTGCCGGTTCGACTCCGTGGCCGTGCTGCACAGCCATTTGAGCGATGCGGAACGCCACTGGCACTGGCAACAGATCGCGGGCGGTGACGTGCAAGTGGTGGTGGGGGCGCGGAGTGCCGTGTTCGCACCGACGCCCCATCTGGGGATCATCGTCATCGATGAGGAACATGAGACGACCTTCAAGCAGAGCAGCACGCCCCGGTACCACGCTCGCGAAGTGGCCCGTGAGCGGGCCCGCCGGGAGAACGTGCCGCTGGTTCTCGGAACGGCGACACCCACGTTGGAATCGCTGTACCGGACGCAGCACGGGGAGGACGTGTTGTTGTCGCTGCCGCGGCGTGTCAACGACCTGCCGATGCCGCCGGTCGTCGTCGTTGACGTGCGGAACGATCCGCAAATCGGACGGGGGCACGCCATCGGCCGCGCTCTGCAGCAGGGCATCCGCACGGCGCTCGGCAACGAGGGGCAAGTCATCCTGTTCCTCAATTTGCGGGGCTTCTCGCCCGTACTGTGGTGCTGGAAATGCGGAGGCGGCGTGAAGTGCCCGGACTGTGACATCTCGCTCACCTGGCACAAAGACCGAGGGCGGATCATCTGCCACTCGTGTGAATATGAGGCTCCTCCGCCTGAGCGGTGTCCTCAGTGCGGACAGCCCGGGTTGCGGTACTTCGGCACCGGCACGCAGCGGCTGGAGCAGGAAGTGCAAGCCAAGTTCCCCGGTCGCCGCGTCCTGCGAATGGACAGCGATTCGATGAGTAAGCCGGGCTCGCACGACGTGGCCCTCAACGCCTTCCGCAAGGGCGAGGTCGACATCCTGCTCGGCACGCAGATGATCGCCAAGGGGCTCGATTTTCCCAACGTGACCCTGGTCGGCGTCGTCGACGCGGACACGCAGCTCCATCAGCCCGACCTGCGCGCAACCGAGCGGACGTTCCAACTCATCGCCCAGGTCGCCGGGCGCACCGGTCGCGGGGAGAAAGGGGGCCGTGTGCTTGTCCAGTCGACATGCCCGGACGAACCGGCGATCCGCTTCGCGGCCGCCCACGACTACTTCGGATTCGCCGAACACGAACTGGCCCATCGCCGCGCGCTGAATTCGCCCCCCTACTCTCATCTCGCGCGGGTCATCCTCCGCGGCGAGTCGTACGAAGACGTCCAGCAGACGGCCCGCAACTTGGCGGCGGCGACGCGCGACGCAAGTTCCCGGCTCAACGAATCGAAATCGCGCCCGGTCGAATCGGGTGATGAGATTCCGAATTCCGAATTCCGAACTCCGTGTTTCGCCATCCGCATTCTCGGACCGGCCCCTGCACCGATTGCCCGGCTGCGGGGGTTGCATCGCTTCCATTTCCAGATCGCTGCGAGCGACGTCGCCACAATTGCCGCCGTCTGGAAGGAAGCCGCCCGCAATTTCGAGACTCTGCGGGGCGTGGAGTCTACAATTGATGTGGACCCGCTCGACATGCGATGATGGCAATCAGAAAGAATGCCCCAACGGTCGCCGACGATCCGACGTAAGTATTGATGACAGCATAGAAAAACCATTCCCAGGCCTGCGTCATCCGAGGAAGCGATGCCGGTAGACCATCGAGAGCAAACTCATACAGCGTCTGACCTTGAGTCAGGTTCGCGGGTGAGCGATGCGCGCCTGGTCGAAGAGTGTCGCCGCGGGGATCAAGCGGCTTTCGGGGAGTTGGTCCAACGATACGAACGGCGATTGATTCGGGTGATTCAGCGTTTTATCCGCGATCCGGACATCGCCGAAGACCTGGCCCAGGAAACATTCCTGCGGGCGTATGAGCGGCTAGAGCAATTCGACGCCTCTCGCCGGTTTGGCCCCTGGTTATTCCGGATCGGCGTCAACCTGACACTTGACTACCTGCGAAAGAAACAACGTCGCGGACTCGTCGCCCTGTTCACTGACCAGGGTCAGGATCGCTGGCCGGACCCGGGTGTGGCCGATCCGCGACAGGCGATCGATCTGCATCAGGAGGTCCGCAGGGTTGTCGATGAGTTACCCGAGAAATACCGAACCGTTCTTGTCCTTCGCGATTTGGAGAATTTTTCGACCTCGGAGATCGCCGCCATTTTGGACCGGACCGAGGCGACCATCCGCTGGCGTCTGGCGGAAGCCCGCAACCGTTTTCAGGTGTTGTGGGAACGCCGGCAACAGCGCAAACCACCTGTGATCGATTCCGTTTGATGACCCCGGACATTTGATGAACCTTGACGTTCCCGCTTGTTTTCCGTTGCGGTGTTTTGTCCTTTCTCTCCCCTCAGCAATCCCAATCACCATGAACTGCAAACAGGCACAACGAGACATTGCCTTGTGGGCTGGCCATGACCTGGACGATTCCGTCCAGAAGGAGGCGGTGCGGCGGCATGTGGTGGGCTGTCCCTGCTGTCGCACGCATTATCGGCAAATGAAGCAGACGCTGCAGGTGCTCGAACGGGCGGAACGCCCGGTGACGTATGTGTCGGGAGACAGCCTGTGGCCCGCGCTGGCCGCGCGGATCAGCCACGCCCAACAACAGCCGACGGCAAACTGGAAGACGACGCACTGGAACACCACTCGCCTCAGCGGATGGATGCCGTTCGTTGCGATGACAGCCGCCTGCCTGATTCTGCTGCTGGTCGTCAACGAGCAGCCGCAACAGCCTCACGCCCCCATTCAACGGGGGCTGCCGTCAGCCCCGCTGATCTCAACCGAGGGACCGCCGGCCAGCCGTTACGATCAGTTTTCGGAGAACAAGCCGTTCGAGTCACGCGATGCGTCCGACGACCTCCGGCGGTTAAACGAACTGCGGCTGAATCGGTTGCGACGACTGCCGGACGACTTTTGATCGACGATCGTGGCCAATGTCACGATTCCTTCGATGGAGGTCCATGAGATGGCTCGACCCATTCGAAGAATTCTTGCCACCACGGCAGGTTTTGCAGTCTTGGCGGGAGCCGCCGCTATCTGGACGGTATATTATTCTCCCGCTTCACTACGCTACCGGCTGTTTGGAGACGAAGCTGCTCTGTATGACCTGATGCGCACGCAGATCGCTCCGGGTGCATCGATTGCTGACGTCCAGGAATTGCTGGGTCCAGGTCGCCCCTCTGAGTATGCCCCCCGTGTTCAGCAAGCAATGAGAGATCGTTTTTCGGATGGATTCGAAATAGAAGACAGAGTCATCGAGTTTCCAGCGTATTTCGCAAGGGGCGGCACAGGAGGAATCTGCCTTCAGTTCCGCGACGGCAAGCTCATCAATCATGACCCCAGTATGATTCCCGACAAACCGGAGCCCGTAAGGATTCTCAACTCGCTATGATGGTTGCGAAGTGATCGTACGGATCAATGTTGGATAGGCAACATGCCCTTGTTTGAATACCGCTGCAACCAGTGCGGGCATCAGTTTGAGAAACTTGTGCGGGCGGGCGATACGCCGAATGGCACTTAAATTATCGTAATCCCTTTTGCCATTTCGCTTTTGATGACCCGCCGAGGTTTGCGGAGGTAGGCGTAGTGCTTTGGCCTCCGCTTTCGCAGCCGGGGTTCGAAACGGTCGGGACGATCGGCAACTC